>NZ_JACJQW010000039.1:0-60613 GCF_014696905.1 Nostoc sp. FACHB-190 | reverse complement strand
TTCCTGTTTTCGCTACGCTCAAAATCGTCAAGACTACGCAACTCGACTCACTCGCAATTCATCTCAACACCTCCCTATCGGGTAGGTGTGAGCCTTCTTGCTGATTCAGGTAAGTTCGGGGCAATTCCAACAAGATGCAAGGGCAAATACCCTGTCTAACATCCTTCACCCAACCCACGGGCAACTGCCAGCCCGATGAAGCTCTACGGCGAGGTCAAAAGCAGCAAACTTTTGTGGGTCTGTTTTTACTTCTGGGAAATCTTTGGTGTTGGGGTTGGCGCGGAGATGTGGGTTTTGAATTAGAGCCAATCGCTGGTAATAGTAATGGATTAGTTCAGGCTTGCTTAGTTCACGTTCTAGCTTTTCTTTCGGGTTTTCCAATTCTAAAATTGGAGAGTTAACTTGATTTTTTGATTGGTTAATAGTAAGTATTTTGATTAAATAGTTTTTGATTGTCTATCCCAACATTAAAGCAACAAACCTGGAGTTGGTCGGAAAAGGCTAAAACTTCGATTTCTCGGAATATCTCGGATCATCCTTTGAGGCGATCGCTGCATACTGGGCTGTTTAACTTAAACTTTGCATGGGTTTGTCGATAATCCGCATAATGCTTCTTCTGGCGAATCACCAAAGGCATACTGATCAACAGTAGAATTGATGGCAATGTAGCAATCAATACTACCATCATCAAGGTGATAAGTACCAGGGTGACGGGGAACGACGAAATAAGTTTTTTCTGAGTCGTCAAAATGTTCTGGTGCTACCACCTCTAAAGCGATTCCAGCCTCCAATGCGAAAGCGTTAAATTGCTGTTCAAGACGATTATCAAGCACATGTTCTTCGTCTTCGATTTTGTTTTCGACTAAATGCAAAATCTCTCTTTCGCTAACCTTTGATCCATTTACAGCCAACCAAATTCTTCTCCAATTGGGTTCTCTTCGGTGAGGTTCAACTTGAATGGACACCTCCTTCCCGCAAATTGTTCGAGAACTACTTTTTAATGTTCCAAGAGCCTCAGACTTGAGAGATACAAACAAGTCTGAAATTTCTTGCCACTTGGCACATCCATTGAATTTTTTAAATTTCATGGCAACTCCTGGTTCTTAACTGCGAATTGTCAAAGCCCTGGAAACAACCGCCCCCACACCGAAGTTTCTGACCTTCACCACCAGCCTCAAACACACTGTTGAAACCCCGATGAAGAGCTTGTGTTTCCAGGGTGTTGATGGAGTGGATTATTCCATTTTTTGATAATCAGAAAATAAGCTATTCAACTTATTAACAAATTGACAATACAAACTTTTATTTTCATAAGTACCGCTAGAATTCTCCCATGAATTACAAAGCCTGGGATTAGTGATGGGTAAAATTAAAGCAGAGAAAGCAGCAATCAAAGGGACAAGTAATATTAGGTTCCGAGCATCAGTAATTAAGCCACCAACTTCGCTCAAAATAGGGAAATCGTATTGATGACGATGTGTAATTACTGGGTCTTTGGGTTGATGGTGGACGGGGGGCTGGTTTTGTAAGTTGACATTCGATGAAGTATCTAATTCTAGGATATTCTTTCTCAATACCTCAATTGCTGTAACCACGTCATCTATAGGCTGTCCATCTCTGGCATGAGCAACCAGTATTGCTTCCAAAATTATTAATCTTGACTTTGATGTTAGCAGTATGGGCATCCGTTGATTAGCTTGATTGATAAATTCTTGTTGTTCTTTCAGCAAATTGCTGGTTTCCAGATTATTTACCCATTGTTTCCGAATTAAAAGTTCACGCTCTTGAAGTTGAAAGCTTTGAGAAATACTATTAATCAGCTTCACAATGCTATTGGCAACCCTAGAAAAAGGGCTGAGTGGATGATTATTTTGATTTTGTTCTTGCATAAGGTTGGTTGAATTATAAATTGAAAAAAATAGAGCATCAACAACTGCTGATTGATGCTCTTCTCTGTTACTGGGCAAGAGCAAGCTCCGGCATTGGCAACCACTGACCATCGTGGTAAACAGCCCTACCCACGGGTGACTGGGATGCGATCGCTCTAATTCTCTCCGCACTCAGCCTGCAATCTTTGGGAAGAAAATCTGTACCCAGAAGATAGTTGTAAAGAGCAAGATTATCCTTGTGAACAATCAAAACTGGATTGAAGGACACCCAAAACTGTCGGCTAATTCCCGTTTCGCTGGCGAAGAAACTTGATCCAAGCAACCAAATATAGATACCCGCCGCATTCCCTAAGCACAAATAATTGATGATTTTATTCGCCAACCAAGTTCTGTTGTTTCTGTTTTGACCAAAAAAGTGAAAGATCAACGTACTCTCTGGTAAAACAAGTAATTTTTCACCTTCGAGAGACTCAAATTCAGTAAAACAGTGCCGTATCCACGCCACAAATTTTTCTACATCCGAATCTGTGACGACAGCAGAAGAGTCCTGAATCCACAAAATGTCAGCGCAAGAAGAGTATTGGCTTTTGCTGGAATAGGCTTTGATGTCGATTACATAAACCTTGAGGTTTGGTCGTTGTTGCTTGATACTTTTGATGGACTGATTAGCAAAAACATCTTTGCCAGCACAAGGCGCACCAATGAGCAAGTTGTGTTTAAGAGGGAGCGAAAGGTTAAGAACTGATTGCATATTGCTCTCCTGAAAATGTTAGTTTTGATTACTGTTCAAGCTACCGTCGAATTTATATTTGAGTGGCGAATTTTGAAGCAATCGTTCAATTCCCAAGCGCATTAATTCTGGTGGAATTCCTTCTAAGTTCAATTCATTTTGGATAAACTCATCAATTGTTGATGCTGTAGTTTTCTCTAAAAGAGCTAACAGATGTTGAGCTTGGCTTTTTGGTGTCCCTGATGAATTAGTTTCAGCCTCAAAAGATTGTTTATTGCTTGGTGTAGAATCAATAAACTTGTTAGTGTCGCGGTCATACCCAGAGAAGTTTTTCAATTGGGGCATAGGAAACCATTCATTGATACCGCCGTAATAAACGGCTCGACCTACAGGCGAACTCTGTGCAATCTGCATTACTTGAGTGGAAGTAATCTTGCGATCGCTCGGAATTAACTGTGTGGCGATCATGGCACTGTAAGCCGGGACATTATCTGGAGAAACCAACGCCACTGAGGTTAACTGAGATCGCAAACCCCCAGAAACACCCAAGTCGTCGGTGTGGGGATTTTGAACGACAATCCAGAAATGCCAGCCAGAGCTATCACCGCAAGAACAGTAAGAAATGATTTTGTCCTTGAGCCAACCAATTTCACCCTTGGCATTTTTGAACTTGGAACAAACAGCCGTGCCTTCATCGAGAATGATCAGCTTTGGGCCGGAGATTTTCTGGAACTCGGTAAAGCATTCTTTGACCCAACTGACGGCTTCGGCTGGAGACATTTCAACAATCTTGGCGCGTTTGAGGGTATCAACACGACCATTGAAGTAACCAGTTTCTTTTTCGTCACCTTTGGGGTCAATATAAAAGATATGTATGCCAGGATGTAGCCGCTTGATGGCATCGATGGCATTGCTAATGGTGATGCCCTTGCCGGAACCAGGGACACCAACCCACAGCATATTCGTAACTTTTCTGGCGATGTGAGCGATTAAGTCATATTCAGCATGGGGAGATTTTGTGTAAGTGGAAATTTCAGTATTAATAATGTGATCTATGGTGGAGGAAGCGGATGCTCCCGAATGCACAGGATAAATCTCATCCTGATTAATTTGTGGTGTTAATGCTTGTGTTGTTTGAGAGACTGGAGTTGGTAACTGCGTAAACCGCGCAGGAGGGATACCTAAATTCTGGGGCTTGGTTGCTTGCTGAATTGCTGTAACTTGTTGATAGTTCACTCTGGGGTCGATAGTAACTTGCGCCAAATGCCCAGATAGCTGCTCAGTAGTAGGGAACTGCCCTTTAAGTTGAATAAACCAGTCCAACAACCAACGGTAGGCATAAAATCTTTTTCCAGGCTCAACGGCATTCAGGTATTCGCACACAACATGAGAACATTGCTTGAGCATGGCGAACTCGTATTTCTCCATTGGCTCTAAGTGCAGCATTAACTCGGCAAGCTCATTTTGGTTAGCAAAATATTCTTCCCTGGCAACACTATCACCCATAGCCGAAAGGAAACTGAGGAAGTCGCCACGAATGAATGGAATCGGTGCAAATTGATGAGTATCGTTTAAGTCTTGGACAATTGACCAGAGATAACCAACTCCGGCAACAACCGCACCAATAGGAGCAAGGGGAGATGTGGCATAGCAAACCGCACCAACCGCAGATGTGGCCAAGGTGATGAACTTAGCGAGATTCATTTCATTGCGTTCGTCTGTTGCCCGAACTAACAACTGGTCTTGGCGTTCTTGCAACCAAGAGGCGATGTTACCAGCTTCCAAATACTCAATGCTGGGATAATCGCCACGTAATTGTGCCGTTTCTTGAGTTCCAAGCATTGGTATGGGTGATTCCATTTTTCTTGTCCTAGTGAAGTCTTATCGTGTGGGTTGCAGGGGGGCAGGGTGCAGGGTGCAGGGGGGAGTAATTAACGTTTTATAATCCAAGGTGATGGATTGTTAATGATGGTGACTAGAATGCTGAGAATTCGGTTATATGTAGAGTAAAGCTCTCTAGCTGCTTCAGCATTGAGGTAATTACATTTGACAGCAAACTTCAACCATGTCTGGGTTTCTGCGGCTTCTGCCTCACTTTATAGGCAGGGGAGATTGGGAGCAGGGAGCAGGGGGAGATTTGAAAGTTGTTTCCCTTGCTCCCTGCCCCCTGCCCCCTTGCCTCTTGTTCTCCATGCCTCCGCCATGTTTGCACAAACAGAACGTGATGATCTCCGAATTTGATCAGTTAATGAGTATCTTTCCTCAACTGGGAAAGTTTTAGAAAGCTCAAAAATTCGCATAGCTACATCAAACGCCAGTTTATAAACTTCTAAATCTTCGTGACTTTTAATAGGTTGTTTTTCCATCTCCCCTGCTCCCTGCTCCCCTCCCTATTTAGTAAGTTTCCAAATGCTGTAACCAATTTCTCCTGCTGCCATTGACACAATGTT
Source organism: Nostoc sp. FACHB-190 (assembly GCF_014696905.1). NCBI lineage: Bacteria > Bacillati > Cyanobacteriota > Cyanophyceae > Nostocales > Nostocaceae > Nostoc > Nostoc sp. FACHB-190. The sequence continues at coordinate 55,544 of NZ_JACJQW010000039.1, read as the reverse complement.
GTAAACAATGCAAGCCAGGACTATGAGTGGATTGGTGTATTTAAAAGGCCATCTCCCAACGAATGTGGTAGTGATATCTAAAAACCAGAAAAATAAAGCAATCAATCCACCTGCGTAACGCTCTTTCATGCCGGCCCGCTTATAATCGCCCCACAAAGCAACTGTTAGATCGATATTTCCGGTGGGTTTAGTGCCGAGTGTGTATTGTTTTGATTCCTCAAACTCATTTTTGGCACTAGCCGGATCTTTACCGCGCAGAGTCTTAGCTTCCATCACTTGCACGAGTGCAGAGATGCCAAAACTAATCCAAAACAAAACATTAAATGGCAGTTGTAGCCAACCTATCCAACCAATCCATTCGGGTTCAAACCAGGGGAAAATCGGTTTTCCTTGAAATAAAACCTGCCAAATACTATCAGTTGAAAGTAATGTGCCAATCCAAAAACCGATTGCCCCAACTAGCTTATAACCAGATGTGCCGGGAGTGACAAATTGAGCAACAATATACGAAACAAACAGGACTGGCAATGATACCAGAGTCACAATCCATTGAGCTAATAGTTCTAAAATGTCACTGCCATTTTTTTTTGTCTGGGTTTGTGGGTATGGCTCCCGGTTGGATTGTGAATTAGTATCTTTTGGAGTGAGGTATTTCATACTAAAAGTTTTCGATAAAGTGAAGGATTTTTTGCTCTAAAACGTAAGCAATTAAATTGAATAAAAAACATTGATTCATTGAGACTGTAGGAAATATTTGATGAGCTATTACATTAACGCCAAGGTTAAGCAGGGGGAGAGAAAAGAACAAGAAAATAATTTACAATCTATTCCTCCCCTGCCGCCCTTGCCCCCTGCTCCTCATCTTCCCCTGCTTCCCCTGCTCTCTTTTTAACAGCACAAATCGGTAAATCAATTAGAAGAATCTTGATACAGTGGCGAATTTTTACAGGCATTTTTAAATCGATATTTCCATTTCCACTGCCTTTGTTCAATCCGTCCAACACATTTACCAGTTGAGTCATAAACAAAAACGATTTCATCTTCTAAATAACCTGTAGTGTTAGGTCTGGGGTTAAATCGTTTGGAGTCCAAATAATCGTTGATTCGCAACTTCTTGAAAGAGGGCATCACTCCCAGTTCATTAATTTTGTCGGCGGTCGCTGCCCTTTGCTCGGCTTTAATGCGTTCTAGTTCTTCTGATTCTCTGATGGTGATGCCACTGTTGTAAGTTTTGAATTGCGCTGGCAGTTGGGACAACCAAGGACTAATGATTAACCCCATTCCCAGTAATCCCAATAAAGCTTGTTTCTGGTATTTCATTACCAAATTAGTTTGAAACTGGGGCGTATTCATCCAGCAGTTTGCTGAAATTGTCGATAGTATTTGCGATTGGTTCGTCCTTGACTACTATTTCTTCAGCCTGATTCACCACACCTTCTGGTTCGAGTTGAGGAGTTTCAAAACCGACAGCATTTAATATTTCACGTTCTAGACACATGAGTACCTCTTACTGTCTAACTTGAATTTGTTCTGTACTTGTCTGGTTTGGTGCATTAGTCACACGAATGTAAACAGACAATCCAACACACACCATAAAGAAAATAATTGAGAAGCCCAACCAATTTTGTTGAAATAATTTCTGTATTAAGCTGGGGATTGGAGTTGTTTGCTCAACAAAGAGCGTGTCAAATTTTTCATGTCCTGAATCGTTGTTGGTTGAGTAGACTTTTTTTCGGGTGTTGGGACTCCTATTTCATCCAAAAATGCTTTCGGGTCAAAACCAGAGGTCGCACTATTGGTGAGCGTTTGAACTTCTTGTCTAATTTCTTGGGCAGTTTTCAGTCCGTAGTCTTGAGTGATACGTTGTCTGATTTCGGGGTTCTTCGCTAACTGATAGATAAATGCTACTTCCTCCAATCCCGCTTGTGTTTGTTGCTGTAAACTCTCAACATCAAGCTCACTCTTGATTTGGTTGAATAGTTCTTGTTCAAATTGATGAACAGCTAATGCTTTAGCTACAGCCTTACCTGCCACAATGTCCAAGAACGCTTTGAACGTTTCGCGGCTGACTCCTTCAATCTGCAATTGTTCGCTTACACTTTCTATGGCTTGGGTCTGTATATTCGCCAAATTACTACCACCTCCCAATAGCTTCGATTGATCTAGGGTTTTCTGCGCTAGGTTGAACAGCCTCTCTAAGCGATCGCTCACCTCCACATCAAACTCTTCGCCGTCTGGATCAATACTTGGGTCTGTTTTAGCCAACTCTTGCAACCCAGCAAGGATTTTCTCTGAAGGATAACTGGCACTTAATAACTCAAATAATTCTTGGCGGGTGAATGTATCTTTGTTAGACATTTTGTAAATCTCCTGTTAACGGTTTTGTAAATCTAATTTGTTCGACTTCAAACTCTTTGCGGCTGTACTGGGCTTTATTTGTCGCCACAATTGCTTTAGCTAGATTCAATTTATTTGTTCCTTGAGCTAAACCATCAAAGATTTCTCCGACTTTTCCCACTACCCAAACTTGGTAAGGAAGAATTGGTGACGCTCTGAGGCTGTATTGTTCTGCAAAGTTCTTCATCTGTATTTGTGCCAGTTTATACTGAGCTATCGTTTCTGCTACTTCTTCCCAACGTCCCCAAGTTCGATAGCAAATGCCCAAAATTCTCAAAGATTTGGCATTCGTCATGGGTAAAACTAGGGGATTTAATGCAGAATCTGTGTTTTCTTGATTAAAAAGTGCTTCTCTCCATGATTGATTCATTCTAGGTAGTCAATAGTCAAATTAAGTTGGTCAATACCCGTGTCAATATCCGTGTCAAATTGATATTACTTTCACAGTTAACAAACAGTTTGTTAACTGTTAATTGACCTTGCTCTTTTATAATAAAAAACCTGCCATCAGCAGGCTGGAAAAAATCGTGACAATTTCGTGACAAAAATTTCCGCTATTCCTCAAAAAAAATGGCGTAGTTAATTCTGCCTAATTGCTCCCACTCTTTATCTAACCTTTTTAAGTTCCAACGGACATATTGAGGTGTATTATTTACCCAATTACGAATTGTGCGTGGGTCACGCTCAAAAAATGTGGACAACATTCCTTTAAGTTTTTGCTCGGTTTCTGTGTCGTTACCCGCCCATTTATTTAAGAAGTCTAGGAGGTTCATTTTTCTTTTTTCTCCTTTGTCTTATTTGTCTGATATTCCTCAAGACAAAGCTCTAAAAAATTTGGCTAACTAATTATATTAATAATACTGTACTAATCCAGTAAATAAGTAGTTGTTTAGAAATACTCTTCTTGTACAGTATGATGAAAACACAGAACTCAAGAGTCAGTTTCTACAAGAAAGTAGAGCTACACCCGCTATTAATTCTGTATCAAATACAGAAAGCTAAACGAGCTACTGCTGGAGCGATTCGTTTTAGGTAAAGTTCTTGATTCTGACTTATGCCCAACTGCTTATTAGATAATTTATTTTCTATGCCACGCTCTGGTTATCAAAATGTTTCACTCAAAGATGAAGTCCTAGCTTTACTCGATACTTTGCCCGGTAGCAGTAGACCAGAAAAATTAGAGCGCATGATTAGAAGTACCAACGATGCTTTGCTGCGAGTTGGTTCACTTCCCGATGAACCACCTGAAGCTGTTATCCAGTATGTGCTTGACCAAATTCCTTCTTGGAACCAAAATTCTGTGTTGGAGTTAGCCATCGCTTTGCTCAAGCATCTGCAACTTGGAGAACAATTTCATGAATAGCTAAGGAGATAGTAATCGAAGTGGAAAGCATGAACCTGAGCGAGGATAACTGATTGATTTTACTGTTATGAGATCGCGCCACACCCGAACAAATTGAGCAAATGCTCGAAGAACACAAGTTCTACATTAAAACGGCAGTAGATATTGAGCGTCGAGTATTAGCTGGTGGTGGTGATCTGCACGCTGATTGTGAAAAAGAGTTGTTGAAAGATGGTAGTAGGCAGCAAGATATTTGGGCTGCTAGTTTTATGCCTAGCACGGGAAGAATTATTTACGAGTCGATGGTCAACCTCCGCCCACGCCAGAATCGTAAAATGGAAATACTTGACCCCAACATTAGGGAAAGAGTCGCTCAACTGATTAACGAGTTTCTGGGAGATTTATGATCGAGCCAACACCAGAGCAACAACTCTTCATGAAAGATGATGTTTCCACCCGCTTACATCATTTGGCAAGTCACTTGTCGCAAATTCAGTCTTTCTGGACTCAAAACTCATCAAAGGATTTAATGCTGCCTCTGGTAAAAGAAAGTCGGTATTTTATTGAGTGGACTGTACCTGACATGGTGAAAGCGGATGACATTGACCGGGCTTGTGAATTGGTTGATTTAGTTCGTTTACTGACTAATTGGTTATTCCATTGGGACGAAATATGGTCTGATGCCCAACAAAAACAAGCTGCGGCTGTTGCAACTGGGGATTGGTTGCATCGGGTTTTGGAAATAGCTGATACAGAACCAGAACCACTAAATGCTTAATGTTAGGGTAATCAATTAAGGCTTGCTGAACTTTTCGTGATCTGGGCAAGTACTCTCCTCTACTCCTTGTGGATGAATTGCACATACAATCTGCACCCCTCCATATTCCAGACCATGAAAATTGCGACACCCTCTGCAAGGTTTTGGTATTGCTTGAAGCCTTTGCTCTCTAGTTCTGTCGATCTCTTCATCGACTTGATATTTGAAAAAACGGTTGAGGGCGGCTGCTTGTAATGCAGTTCCACCTAGCATGAAAGATATAGCTGCAAACCAAGTCTTTGCACCTTCTCCCTTGATTACTCCTTTAATACCGATAATGCTACCAATGACTAATACAATTGCTCCACAAGCAGCCATAAAAAGGTTTAGATATTTAAGCTTTAACATTTTGGCTCTCCTATTGGGTTCCATCAAAATCCAGGCATCCATTCAACAAAGCACTACCTAAAACTCCCGAAATACATACCAACATCCCACCTAAACAAATGTTCTTCCGAGCTTGCCAGTTATAGTGACTGATAATGCTAGAACTCGAATTAGCTCCGATAATTTCAAATCCCCAACAACCTAAAGCACCAATTCCCAAAAATACTGTGCTTAACAGGCAAACAATACCTACTGATAGCAATGCGTTTTCAACAACATCTCTTGCTCTTGAACGTTTGATGTAGCGATATCGAATCACAATCAGGCTTGGTTCGTCGTACTTCGCTAGATATTCCTGGGTTAACTTTTGATTGCGGTTGTTCATACTTACTCCTATAAAGAAAAAAATAAGACAGCAACAGCTGTCTTATAAAAAACTAGAATTAGCGAGAGCTAACAGTTGCTCTTTGCCCCACAACATAATTCATCCATGCTTGAATAGCTTGAATTTCATCAGTACCAGAAGCGATCGCTCCTAACACCTGCTGCTGATACGAACTGGTGGCATGATTTGAATCAACCTTGTCAGCAGCCCACGACAAGCAAATGTCCCTCACCAGCTTATCGACCACAGCCACACTCAGTTGACTGGGAGCCGAAGCATCCTGAAATTGCAACCATTCTTTGATTAGATCAATAGGGTAATTTGTCAAAGTGCGGACTTGTTTGACCCGTAAATCTTGGGGATGTATCGCAGCTGGTTTTGTCGGTGTTGGAGCAGGCTGTTGTACAACGGAGCGATCTCGTTCATCCTCGTCTAAATCATATTTAGGACGGGTGAATAATCTTGATTGAATCTGCTGTAATAGTCCTGCCCAATCGGCATTAGCGTCCCAATCTCTACGGATTTTGGTCTTGGTTAAAGCATCATATAACCCGCAGAACACGACGTTTTCCTCTCCGGGATTAGCAACAATTGTTAGAGGTCTAGAGAAGTCTTCTACAATTGATGCGGCGAGTAAGAAAGACTTAGTAAAATTAGTCTCAATTCCGCTTCTGACGATATATAAATCATCTGCAAAGACAACAATATCTAATTTAATATTGTCCTTGCCTTTGAAATCTTTACCAGTCAACCTTAACTCGCTCAAATAACCTGTTAATGCTCTTTCGGCTACTGGAGTCTTTTTATCAAGACTAACATCATAGTTATACCAAGCATAAGCTTGACCATCAATTTCTAATTTGTTGACATACAGGTAAATAGGAAGTGGTGGATTACCTAAGCCTAGTTTGATTTCAGTGTTCATTAGAATTTCTCCAGTTCATCAGTAGTTGTTTCTTTAACGGGTTGTTTGTACATTCGAGCTTTGTTCATTTGATGTGATGATGCCTTAATTAATGGCATTGCTGCTTTTTTTACAGATTCCTTGGCTTGTTCAAAAAGAAACTGTGTTGCTCCATCTGCGTCTTCTTCTGGGTCTATTTGACCCCATAATGAGCAGCCTACTTCTACTGATTCAAAATCACCCAGATTAAATTTTCGGTGATAGGTTACAGAAATAGTTTTGATTTCCATTAGTCTAATTTCAAATGTTCAAAAATTATTAGCAAAGCGGCTATTATAGGTTATGAATAAGGCTGATTAATTTATGCTAGTACAACATCAGATATTAGAATATTTGGAATTTGAGAAACTAGCATAGTAATCTATAATTTATTATTGTAGCTGTTTCCAACTATAAATCGTTAGAGCTTCTAGGCTTTCCCATCAAAAATTAGTGATAAATTAGCGATTAATTCTTGCTCATCTGGAGTTAAATTATCTAAGCTTTGAATTATGGCGTTATACCAATGACTGATTAGGTCAAGAATATTTTGTCTAAATACGTTATTTTCTGGTAATGCCAATAATTCACATATAGCTTGGCGTTGTATTTCTCCTTTACCTAAAAGCCGGAGCCAAAGAGTATCGGGTGTAATCGGTAAAGAGTCAATTGCCACTATCGCTGTTCTATAGATGGGTGGCAAAAAGTATATGCCACAAGGCCAATCTTCTTTTAAGCGACCACCAAAACCATCAAGCAAATCTATAGAAGCTGATGGAACTAAAATGCGTGAACTTGGCAGTTTATCTTCCTCTAAAGGTAGATTATTTTGTTTAGCCTGAGACTGCAACAGTGCTAAAACACTAAAGAGTTTGCGAATGCAATTCAATACTTCATCTTCATCAATTAGGTCACAATAAACATTTAAAGCACAATCGCTTTGAGCAATTCTGGCAAGTAATCCTAACTCGGAATTTGACAGGACGAATCCCGAATTAGGAAAAAACAGAACAATTGCTTGTTCTTGCTCATGTTCTATTTGTTCTGGACTAACCTCTACATTTCCAAATCCTGAAAGTAATTCCTGCAAATACTGTTTGGCAAATTGGCTATAAAATCTTAGGGTCATTTTGCTATTTAAATTAAGCGAACTGGACAAGGAATATTTTGTAACAGCTACGAGCAATCAACAATTTCTTTTTTAGTCTAAGTGAGGGGGTTAACACCGCAGTCCTAATCAAACTTAAACGTATTACAGTCTTAACAACCTATTGCTTGTCAAAACTCCTCAATTATTTAAGTAGCGATCGCTCTTTGTACAGCGATCGCTTTTTCTGTGTAAACCAAGGTGACTGTTTTATAAATAGCAGTTGTTCTGTTGATGAAATAACTGCGATCGCTCGACTAACAGGCTTACCCCCAGAAGCAGTACAACAGTTACAGCAGCAGCAAACCATAATTTATTTACCCAAGTCAAAATATTCTCAATCCGAGATTGCAATGATGGTGGTAGCCAACCACTGGGACGAGTTCTATTGAGAAATCGCGCTTTGCGATAACGTGTTTTACGCGATCGCCTGGAACCTCTTAACTGCCTTCTTGATAGAAGTGCTTCTCTAATTTGAAACCCACGATGGGTTATCTCACAAGCAAATACACATCTGGCGGTATTTTCTTGCAGTATAGTCATTCCTGTGGTGCGGCTACCTGGGTCAATTTTTACCCGATGTGGATGTGTGACTGATTTTTCTAAAACTCTATCCTTGATAAGAATCGTAAATGGATAACGTTTATAGACCGCAGCCCTTCCCTTCTGCAATAACTCCCTTGCCCTTGCTGGATGGCACGGGTCAAGTGGTTGCTTGTTTTTATCTAAGACGAAAACGTACATTACTGTTACCTCTTACCTTGCGGTAGTAAAGTTTGCCTCGCCCAGATATCATGGCTTGTTCGGCTCAAAACACTGCTTGGTTCCCGTCCTTGCTGTTTAATTTTGAGCGACAGTTGCCCAGAACTGGCACGCATCCTGGGGTGTCGTGACCGTAATATCGTTTACCCGTAGGTGAGCTGGTCAATGTAGGCTTTTACAAGCCCCCACTAGAATCTGCAAAGATTTAGCGGCGGGTCATTGACAGCCAGTGTTCGTAACTTCCACCAATTCCCGATCTACGAGTGCTTGAATTACTTCTCTAGAAAATTTGATGTTGTACAACGGAACAGAACCACCACAACAACGGAGGGAATGCAGTAAATTTGCAGCAGTTAAATCAGAGGCATTCTTACGTGATTTAGCCATTTGTAGTACCTTTTTGATAGAGGTTAATTAGCCTTAATTACGCTGCAATGTTTTTGTCATCAGCCATACTTGCAGCCAGAAGGAAATCATCGAGTGCCACTGCTGCGTTCAACGGTTTGGTGTAATGGTTCTCGTCTACTTCGTTTGTCCAATGCGTGATGTGTTGAAAAACCAAACCCAGCATTGATTCACCCTTGTAAACGCGGTAGATTTTCGGGCGAAACCCGTTGCAGTAAACCAGCGTGTAACCAGGAATTTCAATTAACTCTGCGTTTGGATGATTCGGGGGTAAAAGTATCGGTTCGCAGCATTCACCCCAGTCGGGATCTTGAACGAATGACATAGCTATTTCGTGCCATGATTTTTCTATCGTTTTCGTTGTATTGGCGATCGCTGTTGAGTGAACAGCAATCGCCTTTTCTACGTTTGGTACTAAGCTGCTACTGCTTGTCTAACCCCTAATAATGCAATCGCCACATCAATATCGATAGCCGTGCGACTGCCCCCCAACTGACTGCACCTGCTGTACCATTTGCCTTCAAGGTTGCAGCCAAGGAAGCCTACACGCTGGCGGTTGAAGTATAGAGTAGTGCTGAAGGAAAGCCAGTCAATCTCTCCGTGAGTTAAACCGTATTTCTGACAAGCGGTTTCTAATTCTTCGCTCAGACGATCGTTGCGTTCTCTGGGGGTTTCGGGTAGGGTGGCTTTAACTTCTGCAACTCTTTTGGCGAACCAGTTGCGGTCGAATGGTAGTCGTCCACCATTCACCAATTGCACCCATACGGTGATACCACCTTCTATCCAGATAGTGCGGACGGATTCGGGGTCTACTTGGATAATCTCGGCAATGATGCGACGGTCACGAGATGTTAGGGGGTCTGCGGTTGGGGCGATAGTTTGGGCTTGGGCTTCGAGGTGGTTGTAAAATTCTGCTTGTGCTGAGGTTTGCTCATCAACACAATATTCTTGCTGTGTATGAGTTATATGCGTCATAATAGAATCTCCATTCACTTGGATAAAGGGCGATCGCTTTGTTTACCAGACAGGGGCGATCGCCTTTGACTTTTTACAAACTAACGTTGTGGTTTAGCACAACGCACTCATCAAAATTTGGCGTAGCCGTATTAAAACTCAAACCCAGTGGTATTTGAGTATTACCAAGATAGACACAGATGTTTGCAAAAGCTCAACTATTGATGGCTCTTGTTTGTGGTGGAGTCTTGGTTGTAATGAAGTTTTCAAGGTTCAAGGAGCTATGGTTGCAAACTCTTTAGCTGTTTAATTGCTGGTAATTTGCTTTGCTCTATACCCTTAATATTAGTACTTCTATTGGTAGTAGTCAATAAGGTAGTAGTTGCTTTCTGATAGAGATTTGTAATACTACTATTGGTTGTACATAAGCTTTTTAAATACCAATAGGTGTAAGCCCTATGTGTTTACAACCATTGGTAGTACCCCTTATAATAGGAGCATTATTTGGAGAGGATGATTGTGTTTATTGCATTAAAAAAATTGCGAGAGGCTGCTGGCCTTTCTCAAAACGACCTAGCTAGAAAAACTGGGTATAGTCCTCAGTTCATCCAAAAAATTGAACAAAATAAGGTTAAGTCCCTAACCTTAGAAGCGGCAGCCAGATTTTGTGAAGCTCTTGATTGCAAGCCTGGAGACTTACTTGAGGAGGGTGAGCCACCAAAGAAATTAGCAATTGACAAAGGGATTGCTTTAAATCCTCCTTTAGCAAAAGACGGATCTCACAGTAACAAAAGAATATCGGATAAAACTTCTGAACTTGATCTACTGAAAGCAGCCTAAAAATTGAGAGCGACCGCCGCCGACCAAGCTATGCGATCGCTTACTCAGATTGTTGGGCAACAAAGTGAGCTAAATATAATGCTGACACAGTTTTAGTTAAACCTGACGATCAGTATCAGTGTTCACTTTGGTTGAATTGCATTTTCTGTCTTTTTTTGTGCATTTACCAAGCGTGGGCAATAATCATGCTGACACTAGACCGCGAACAAACATCAGCAACCAGCTACAGCCTTCTCAACAGCAGCATTAAAGAAACGTTCACTGCCATTAACAGATTTGAATGGCAAGCAGTTGATGAAATTCTCGAAATGCGAGATCAACAACTGTATCGTGAAGCTGGCTACAAAACTTTTGAGGAATACTGCCAAGCTGAGTTATCCGCTTGGGGTGGATACCGACGCATTAACCAACTGTTAGGGGCTAAAAAAGTTAAAGATACAGCCGATGAATTGGGCGAACACATCAAAAATGAGCGTCAAGCCCGTTCACTGCTACGTTTGGTCAAAGAACCAGACAAGCTAAAGGCTGCTGTTGCGATCGCACTTTCTGAAAACCCTACCCCCAGTGAATCAGACTTTGCATCTGCGGCGAACATTGTGGTTCCTCGACTGCCACGGCAAAAAACTCAGGAACCAGTGGTTCCTAAAATTGTAGAACCAGTGGTTCACCAAAATCAGGAACCAATGGTTCTTAAAACCAACACAGTCAAAGTTACCTCACCAGCACACCTCCGTTTTGGTGAACAAGGAACCATTGAAGCAGACGCACCGAACCCCAAACAGCAGATTGTCACCTTTGAGGATGGTGAGAGAGAACTGGTGAACAATGCCGATTTGAGTAATAGCGCAATTGAGTCATTTAGCACCGAAAGAACTTACCCCAAAGAGTACGCCGAAGCGATCGCCCAACTCAAACAGCAGCACCAACAGGAATTGGAACGGCTGGAACAGGATTTGAGGATTGGGTTATTGTCAGAAGCAACTACCCAAGCCCAGCAACAGGTACAAGAACAACTGACCGCTTTACAAAACCTGTTTCAGCAACAGAAACAAGAAAACATCCAGCTACAGCAACGCATGAACGAGTTGGAAGGCTTGAGGCAGTTAGAACTTGAAAATCATCGTCTAAAAGGGCGTATTCAAGAATTGGAACGTGCTGTAGAAGAACGCCCTACAAGAAAGGAAAAGGGGCAGGGAGCAGGGAGTAAGGGAGAAAAACGTCCCCTTGTCACCCTGCACCCTGCCCCCATGCCTCTTATTGACCTGCGATCGCTTGCCGAAGAACCACCCAAGGAAAACGCCCAAGAGTGCTTACGGCTCATGGGTATAGCTTTGGGTAATCTGGCCAGTGCTATGAACAACACCCAAGCTCTGCAAGCTGCGGCGTTAATTTTAGGGAGTGAGCCAACCCCGCAAGCGATCGCATATCGAGCCGAACAGCTACAACTACTACCCCAAGCAGTAAGCGATATTCGGGCTGTGCTTGCCAAGCCTGGATGTAGTTGGTGGGACTATTTAGAAGTGGCTACAGAGTATGAGGTTATCAAAGCCGACTACTGGGCAGAGTTAACCCCACAAGAAGCAGAGTTAATCACTGCCCTCGAAAAAACCGCATCTTCTCAAATTACGGAACCAATGGTTCCTGAAGAAACTGTTACCGAGTCTGGTTCTTCTGATGACGAAGTGATTGGGCTGGGTTCTATCGTCGCCCATGCCGACATTTACTGTGCTTTGTACAACGCTAAAGGTGAAGTTATTGAAGACATGGGTGATGAAGTCTGGGTAGCTTGGAAGCATTGGCAAGACAAACCCAAGAAGACTGATCGCTATTTCAAGAACGAGTTGAGGTTCTGGCAAGAAACAACCAATCAATTCAAAATTTAAAATTCAAAATTCAAAATTAACTTTGCATTTTTAATTTTGCATTTTGAATTCACAAAGCGGCATTGCAACTATGTCGCTCGTATTGTCATGCTTAAATTTAGGAGAAAATATGACTACAGCATTAAAGGCAATCAAAGGTGGCCAAAATAAAGGCAACCACAAACAACCCACAGAAGAAAAACCGATTCGACCTCACTGCAAAATCTCGATTGAGGACATTAACTGGATAAGACAGCAACCGCCCTGTGTGCAGCAGCTATGGTTGGACTCAGTTGCAGCAGAACAATTTGGTGGGTCTGCTCACAAGCTGGATACGAATCTCACCTATAAGTCGCTACAAAAGGCAGGTGCAGCGTTGACGGCTCAGGGCTTGTTCCAGTATGAGGAAGTGTTTGGCCGATTACCATCTGGTAGACCTGGGCTGATTGGCTACCGTGTCCGTAACTTGCACGGTTATTACAATCGCTTTTACTGGGAATCGTCTACGTCCGGTGAAACCAATTCTTGTGACGAGAAAGCTGTCCATACCGGGAAGGAAATCAACCACACCAGGAGGAACCAAAACCACCCCGAAGTGAAACAAATCCAAGCTGATTTGGATCATTTCCAAAAAAATGGTCAAAAAAGTGAGGAATTGCAAGGGTTCCAGAAACCTAACAACGTTTCTAACTACCCCTTAACTACCTACCAACAACCAACTAAGGTTGTTGGTAAGGTAGTTGGTTCTTCCACGCAAAACAAAAATTTGTGTGTTGATGAGACGGCGATCGCACCCTTGGGGGGTGCATCGCCTCAAACTGTCCTTGGCGTGGAAGAAGAGAAAGAGTTACCTGCGGTAACGGACTGCACGACGCTGACGCTTGTAGAAGCTGTGCCGAGTCAATCCGCTTCGTTGTCTGTAAAAAACGAGGATTTGGGTAAGGATGCGATCACTCCTCATGAAGACAAATTTTCCGCCGCGCCCGTCGCTATAAATTTTGAAAATCTCAGTCAGTCCCAGAACCAAGCTCAACCGAGTCAATCTGCTTCCTTGGTAGAAAAGAACCAGGAATTGGGTGATGAGCCGGGAACCAATCATGAAGACACAATTTCCGCCGCCCCTGCCGAGTCGAATTTACCAGCACAGGAACCAAAAGCCCATTCTGTTCGCGCAGCGTCTCGCAGAGAAGGTGTTTGTGCTGTGGCAGCTGACTCTGATCCTGAAAAATGGTCTTATGAAGCAGTCGTTGAGCGTTCTAAGGCTCGGCCTTGGCGTATGGAAAAACTGAAGATGGCAGAACTATTATGTGAAAATCCAGGGGATGATTTTCTGATGGAATGCTGGGCAGATGACCCTGCTTTGAGGATTGTGATTAAGAAACTGGTGGTGAAGTGTCCGCAATGGGGGCTTGTGGCGGCGGATGGGGTGCTGCTGAGGTGGGATGAGTAGCAAGCAGCTATCGATTAGTGGCATATTTCAGCAATCGTTCCCACTCCCAACGCCATGCTGTCTCTACCGTGATTTCTTTGCCGTTAGTGAATTTGATAAACTCTGTGCCTTCATCATAAAAAACATCAGCAACGAGGCGATTGCGGACATCGTAACCCCACATTTTAGCTGCTGAATTCCACCACCTCTGACCCGGCGATTCTAGATTTGGTAGTTCCAGGTATTCATCACGCCATGCTTTTGGTTTCCATTGCTCCCGTAAAGCACTAGCCAAAATTGCGTTTGGAAAATATTGCTTTCCATTCCTTTGCAACCACAGCACATACTCAATTGTTCTTCTGAGTGCATCCTCTAACCCGTAAGTGCAGCCTTCTAAAGCGTTTTGAACTTCTTCAAGTGAAAAGTTAACGCTAAGACTGACTAACGCTCGTTCATATTTTTTGAATATCTCGTATTCAACGGAGTCTTTTTTCCAGAACCACACAGTTAATTTATCCTTCAAAATTGACTGAGTAACTTATATTTTATTAAATTTTGACAGTTGGCTGGATGTTAACTATATGTAAAGTCATTTTGAGAAGAATAGTTTCGCCATGTAATATTTTCAGGGTTTTAACTCTTTTAAGTTAATTGTTTACTCGGCTACAATGATACTTCATAAAAAAATAGGAATTTACAAATGCTAAATTTAGCTCAGGTTACTATTGGAGTAAAAACATCTGGTTTGATTGAAATTAAGTTAATTGCGTTGTCGTATATAGGGGTAGCAATCATTTATTTAATTTTGATGATAGGATGGCTTGTTTCAAGAAAAAATTCTCTAACAAACTCAGCTTTAGTAATTTATGTTATCCAAGGAATAGCAGTACCTATTGTAATTTTGATATCTGGGATAATATTAATGATTCAGGGTTGGCGTTTAGACCCAGTTATGCAATTTCAGCAGTTTTTTTTATTATTGCTAATTATTTATCTAAGCTTTAGAGATATTATATTCAATCTAATTTTGAGAATTAGATAAAGTGATAATAGACAAATAATTATGCTTCCAAGCTAAGGGGAAAATCAATTCGCCCAGTCAACAGAAGTAGCGTTTGTATTGCAACAGTTACGAAAAATACCCTGTACACCCCAGTTTCGGCTCAATACAGAGATTCAGCGTACGGCCAAGCGGTACTGGGAAAATGTGCCAGGGGCGATCGCCTATTTGAAAGAAGCATTGCGGACTTGGAAAGAGGTTAAATCACCCGAAGCCGTGTTTGTGGCTGCTTGTAAGGAGGGGAGGAAGCCGGAGGTGCAGCAGGACAAGCCTGGAGCGATCGCTTGGTTTGAGTGGGCGAGGAAAAACAGGATTGTGATTGCGATGTCGGGTGAGATCGTGTATACGCCGGATGGGGAGGCGGTTGCGATTGCGGAGATGATGCGGCGGTGTCCGGTGATTGAAGATGGCAAAACAACTGCGCGAAAATCCAGGGGATGATTTTCTAATGGAATGTTGGGCGGACGACCCAGCGAGTGCGGATTGTGATCAAGAAACTGGTGGCGAAGTGTCCGCAGTGGGGTTTTGTGGCAGTAGAAGAGATGCTAGTGAAGTGCGGTTGTGGGTAATAATCCTTATTATTTGTTGAAGTAAAAAGATACTTGTACTTACACTTACACCTAAAAGATTTGTGTATAAGTATAAAATCGCTTGATGATTAACCATTTAGTATAACTTAAATCACTTAAGTGTGGTTAGTGGTGCGGATTTAAATATCACAAGCAGACATCTCATTTCTCCTCTTTTGACCCGTCATCATTTTCAGTTTCATTATGCTCTTGTGCTTGGTAATCATCAAACAATGCAAATAATTTATCCAAAGCATCGCGTTCATCTGCTGAGTAAAACAGTATTAAATTGGCCCATGTATGATGTGTTTTAACAGGACAGATTTCTCTTAGCCACTCTAAAAAATCATCAAACTCTATTTCCTCTTCAGTTTTAGTAAATCCAAGATTTATTCGTGCTATTTCATAACCTTGAAGAAATGAGTGAAAATCAAAAATGCTTTTCCTACTTAAATATAAAGCTGGTCTTCTTTTAATTTCTTGTAAAAGTTCATAAAAATTCACTTTTAAACTCCTTTTATTTTTCGTAATGTTGATTGTGCAAGAAAGTGGAGATGATTTTATTAAGAAAATGGTTCATTTCTCACTATTTCTAACCTATTTCCGTTGCCTGGAAAAACTTCAAATTTACTCATCCATTCTTCATAAGCTATACCTTTAGGGTTAAGATTATCATAAACGATATCCTTATTACCCATCCTAACAACAATTGCTTCATGAAAACCATCAGTTGAAATTGGTTCTTCTATATCTCCATAAGCAATCCTACCAAATACACCTTTTTTACCAGCAGTTGTTTCTAGGCGAATATGTCTTCCTGGAATATTATATTTAGTCAGTTCTGCCTTTAAGACTTGAGCGCATTCATCACAAGTACCAATCCGAATTAGTCCTCTACTTGATAAAGTCTTGCTAGTAAGACGGCTTAATGAATTGGCGTACCTTGCTATAAAATTAGACGATACAATTAATGAACCATAAATTACAGGAGCAGCAAGCAATAGCCCAATAGCAATAGCACTGTCTTCAAGAAAATCTCCTGGGGTATAGTCTCCTCTTAGAGTTGCTAATACAAGTTTTCCACCATTATCAGTTTGCATTCCTGCCAAAACGTTACGAATTGTATCAGCAGCAGCCATTTCACCCATTGTAAATAAGCCAGTTGGATCGACACTATTTACCGGATTGTTATGGGCATAAATATATTTATGTAGTGTTAATACCTCAGCAATTCTTCCCTCATAATCATCTTTTCGTGTAAATCTTCCAGTATCGGCATCATAATACCTTGCCCGATTGTAATAATCTCCCAAGGCTTGATCGAACTGTTCTCCAGCAAACAGGTATTTATTCTCTACCCCACCAGTAGAGTTGATTAATTTACCGTAAGCCTCATAATCGTAAGTATTAACAACAGTACCTTGCTCATTAGTCAACACCCGCGTACTACCCAAGCCATCAACATGGTAGAAAGTGCGGCTGTTACTCTGTTCCTGAGCAATCAAGTCATTGCCATAAACATACTCCACCTGCACAGAACTATTAGGAGAATATTCTTCTAAAACCTGTGCATACGGTTGCATTTCATCAATCAGATACCGGGTTTCAACTCCATTAACCGTTGATGTAACCCGAATACCACTGTCGTTATACCGATACTGCATTGATTGTTGTGTTGCGCCGTTGGCATCTTTTACCCTTGCAGCAATCAACTGATTTTCGTAATCCCAGGTGTATTCAGTTGTAATGCCATTTTCGGTCTTGGTTAAGGTATTGCCATTATGATCGTAAGTATAATTAACAACTACCTGTTGATTCACTGTCTCATTTAACAGTCGGTCATTGGCATCGTAGGCGTAGTTAGTAATAGTTGTAGTACCGTTGACAGTTTCATTCTTAGTAAGGCGATTGCCTACCTTATCGAATGTGTAATCGTAGATGTGATCGCCGTTAACTGCATCAGTGATTTTCTCTTGAGTCAACCTATATAAAGCATCGTAAGCATAATCAACAGTACGTCCATTATGTTCTACAACTTTAGTACGATTGCCCACTTTGTCCAGTGTGTAGGTATAGCTTGAGAAAACAGTATCACCCTTACGATTTTCTAGATATTTGAGGTGATAGAGGTCGTCATATTGACGAATCTCTTGCGTACCATTGGCAAAAGTGGTACGCACCAGATTACTTACTGCATCATAGTCATAATCTGCTGTAACAGATCCATCTTCAATTACTTGGTCAAGGCGGTTGCGAACATCAAATGTGTAGTTAACTGTACCGGATGCAGTAGTAACTGAAGTGCGATTACTTGCAGCATCGTAGGTATAACTAATACTGCGGCTCACGCCAGCAATATTATCTGTGCGCTTGACGAGGCGATCGCGCTCATCGTAATCATAATCGTAAGTTGCAGTAGTTTGACCATTTGCATCAACAAAAGTGATAATGTCTTGTAATCCTACTGTTGTATAAGCATACGTTACTTTCGATCCATCCTGGAACTGCTTCGAGGTCATCCAGTTCATGGGATTGTAACTGTAGGTTATGGTATTACGGTTAAAATCCGTGTACGTCTTCAGGTTGCCAACTGCATCATAAACACTATCGGAACGCTGATCCATTGGCAAGATTACTGCTGTGCGACGACCAACACCGTCATATTCATACTCAGTGCGATGATCGTTAGCATCCTCTATCCAAATCAGATTACCAACTTCGTTATAACTATACTCAGTCCAATCCTGAAGCGCATTCTTCACTCCAGTTAGGCGACCCAGCGTATCATAGCGATATTCAGTCCGCTTGTCATTCTGGTCAGTCATTGCAATGCGCCGACCTAAGTTGTCGTATTCGCTGGTAGTGTACGTTTTATCGTTAAACTCAGTTCTGGTCAACCGTCCTAGATCATCATACTTAAACGTAGTAGTATGATTGAAAGCATCTGTTTGGGCAATTCGCTGCCCTGCTTTGTCATATTTATAAGTAGTGCGGGGATTGTCATTTAAAGTATTTGGTGTATCGTCGGCATAAATAACTTCAATCTGCCGCCCTGCCGCATCATAGCGGAACTCGGTTCTATTACCCCTCTCATCAATTTGCGCCTTAACCAAGCCATCTGTGTAATACTCAATCCGAGTTCTAGGATTATCATCCCAATTACTTGGCGTGTTGTCTGGAACAATAGTTTCAAACAATCGACCGACATCATCGTAAACAAAGCGCGTTTCTCTTCCAGCTTTATCAATGGTGGCTATCGTGCGCCCAGCTGCATCGTAGCGACTGATATCTCGCAAGTTATCAAATGGATTATCAGGAGTGTTGTCTGCATAAATAGTTTCTACCAGTTCACCCCTCTCGTTGTACTTATATTCAGTCCGGTGCTGAAGCGCATCAATTATAGCAATCTGCTTACCGTTAGCGTCGTATTCGTAAGTAGTTGTATGATTTTCAGCATCGGTCATAGTCCTCATGCGACCGTTATCATCATACGTCCACCTTGTTAATAGCTCCCGTACTTGGCCGTTAGCCAGAGTCATGTATCTTGTCTCGGTCAGCTTGTCACCATTACGGTTGTAAGTGTATTTGGTGACATTGCCCAAAGCATCTGTTACTTGTGTAACGTTGCCGTTTGAGTCATAGTCAAAACGGGTAGTCTGCTTATTGGCATCTGTGACTGAAGTTAGCTGACCATCGCCGTCATAGCCGTAGCTTGTGACCTTACCAAGTGCATCTTTACTAGCACTCAAGTTTCCATAACTGTCGTACACGTTGATACTAGTACGCCCCAAGGCATCAGTCTGTGTCAACAAGCGACTGTAAGCACCATAGGTATTACGAGTAACATTACCTAGCGCATCTTCTTGAGTCAATAAATTATTCTTGTTGTCGTAAGTATATTTTGTTGTAAAACCATTTGGGCCAGAACGATCTGAGATAACGGTTTCTTCCAGAACATTATTGTCATCATCATACTTACGTTTGGTAATCTGACCCTCAGCGTCAATTTCAGTGAGAATATTGCCACGAGTATCGTATTCGTAGATAGTGGCATGACCAAGTTGGTCTAGTACAGTCTGTCTGGAATTGCTGGGGTCATAGGACATTTCCACCTTCTGACCGTTAACATCCACAATCTCCTTCAACCGTCCGTCATCACCGTACTCATTGCGGATACCAGACCGGTTGAGTGGATCAATGATTTTGTCCAGGTAGTGCGATCGCTGTTGGTTGTACTCCATTTTGGTAGTATTACCTTCACGGTCGGTAACACTCACCAAATCGCCCTTCGCATCGTAGGTGTACCGAATGAGTTCACCCATTGGGTCTTTAACCGCAGCAATCCGCCCCTGAGCATCTCTCTCGAAAGTAACCTGCTTACCACTGGAACTGTAGATACCGTCATCCGTATACGTCAGCTTATTACCATTAGTATCAGTGACAGTCAACAAATCACCAGTCTGCGCGTCAATTTCGTAAACTATGCCTTCTTTCGTAGTAAGCACGTACACGTTACCGAAATTAACATCAGCCGGATTGTAATTTAGACCACCGTTCAAACCAACATACTCATCAGTCCCATCCTTCCGCAGAATCCGCGCACTCTTCACAGTGAGGGTGCTGGTAACGCCTTTGTCACCAACAAACGCAGGTTTGTAAACTGTACTATTAACACCACCGATCGCACTCGCCAATCCAAATATCGGGTCAACAGTAGGACGGAAAGTAAAGGCTTCTCGTTTTCCTCCAGGTAAAGTAATATAAACCCGTGTTCCATCCTTAAACGCCGACTGGTAGCCCAGTAGTTGCTCCTCCTCACTCGGCGATCGCAAACTAGTCCGTAAATCAGTATCCCTAAACTCCATCCGCCACCCATACCCAAAGTCATCAGTAATACCCGAAGTGAGCGTGTCATAGGTGCGAGTGAGAGTAATGGGTATACCAGTCACAGGAACAGTCAAGTCAGTAAACGACAGCCTAAAATTCCCCAGTTTCAGTTCCCCAGCAACATCCACCACTTCCTCGGAGTACGAAATATTACCGCCGTTGTCAGCCACTTCCAGCCTGAGAATATAGCTGTCATTCTGCAACAAGGACGGGTCGAATTTTCCGAGAACACCGTTAGCAATCGCACTAGGGTTATCGACAAATAATATTTCCCTAAACTCGCCACCAGCAACAGGCGCAACTAGTAGGCGGTAATAATCTAACTGCCCATCATCGGAAATCGACCCCCTAATATCAATCGGTGCTGTGACTAAACTACCGGCGATCGCACCCAAATTCAAACTGACTTCAGGTGCATTCAAGTCACTGGTATCAATTACTGCCACATCGAATGTTGCCTGCCCGATATTCCCTGCTGTATCTGTTGCGATCGCTTGAGCAAAGATTGTCCCGGCTGTGGTTGGCGTAAATCTCGCCATCCCATTGGTATCAAGTACCACAGCATTTCCATTGACCAGCAGTTGCAAACCAGCAACCCGAATATTATCAGTGGCTTTAGCCTGGAAGATGACTGTCTCACCTTGATTAACCGTGTCATAATTAGCTATCAGCCTAACTAGTGGTGCTTCAGTATCAGCCGCCACCGCTAAATCGTATTCCTGCGGAGTGGACACGATACCATCGCTGACAGTCAACACAATGCGGTGTGTGCCAATATTGCTAACGGTCGGATTCCAGCGCAGTCTGCCTAGTATATCAAGTGTGATGCCTTTGTCACGGGATGCTTGGTCGAGGGTATAGGTGAGGCGATCGCCATCCACATCTGCGGCTATCACATCATAAGCATAAGCACTCCCCGGAGTAGCAGTTAACACAGGATTAGACCGAATAAAGGGAGCATTATTCACCCGTGCAGTCAAGTTGAACCCCTGTGCAGCCCCCAATCCACCATCATCAACTGCCCCAACGACAATCCTGTAATTACCAGCAACAGGGTTATTCCAAGTCAACAACCCAGTGGTCGAGTCAATAGTAATACCAGTAACACCAGCAGGGACAGAGAGAAGTTGGTACGTTAGGCGATCGCCTGCATCTGGGTCAGTTGCTTGCACTTGGTATTGGTAAGCACTGCCAGTATTAGCGACGTAAACGGGAGTAGACGTAATACTGGGAGCGTGATTGATATCAATTCTCTTGAGTTAGCTGTGAGAGTAATTCCTGCACTTGCTCTGGCGTTAACCCTGTGACTCGCACAATTGTCTCAGTTGCGATCCCCTCACGTAGTAAATTCGCAGCAATCTCTTTTTTTGTTTTTTGGGCAGCTTTTTCTTCCCAACTAGTAACAATTTCCATAATTTCCTCCTGCTGTGTTAACCCCATTGTATCGATAGCCGCTTGAAAAACTTGCTCTTCGACTGCATCCAGACGCAAATAAGTATCCACAAACCCAGAAATCAATTGCATTCGGGCTGGGTCTAATTTTAAGGTTGCCAGCAATCGCAAACATTCTGCTTTTACCTGCGGACGCTCTTGTTTGGGAATATTCATTTTCGACATCAATGCTGCGGCTACTGGATTAGGTTGAGTGAGAAAATCCCGCCAGCTTAAACGGTTTAATTGAATGGCTGCAAATTGAAATTCTAGTACATTTAAGTCTGGAAACGCCACGCGATAAATTTGCGGTTCTGCACGCTTTGGTTCATCAAAAGAAAAAATTACCACTGGATAAATTGGTAAGTCGTATTTCTCATGCAGCCGAGCAAAATACTTAAACATCCGCTTTGCAAAGATTTTTTCAGTATAAGATTGATTCTCGACATGAATTAAAAAACAAGTTTTCTGCCCTTGGTAACGCACTTGCGCCAGTAAATCAATTTCTTTCTTTTCGCCAGAGGTAACATCGGTAAACACTTCTTGGGGTAAAAACTGAATGGAATCTCGGTCTATTTGACTAGATACTTGCGGTAAAAATAAATCGAGAAATTCCACAAAAAAGGTAGATAATAATTCTTTGAATAATCTGTCATGGTCAATCATAATTTATTGTCTAAGTTATTCATAGCAACTATGCAAATACTATACCTTAATCAAGGGTAAATTAAGTTTTTATATTAGTTGAAGAAGAAGTCAGAAGTCAGAAGTCAGAAGTCAGAAGTCAGAAGTCAGAATGTTATTAGTGTGGGATTCAGACCCGCCACTAATTGTAGACTGCTAAATTTTTAATTTAGCTGGGGTCTTAAACCCGCTTTTTCATCCACAACTCGTGTAGAATTCATACTGAATTCTGACTCCTGACTCCTGAATTCTGTTCGATAAAATAAAAAATAGCGACTCAATCTTGGAATCGCCTTTTTCTAATTAATGTTTTTGTCTGTAATATAATTAACCCACCAAATACCTAATAGCTTGTTGATCCAAAGATGCAATTAGATTTCTAATTCTGCGGGGAGGATTTTGAAGGAATCGCTTCAAATCTCGGCTTTTAATTTGGTATTGATGCACAGATGGTTTGATAGCTTTGAGCCAGCCACGCTTTACCCAAGCAGCAACAGTACCAGAATCTACCTGCAATACTTTAGCGACTTCATTACAACTGTAGTTATCAAGGGTAGGACGTACAGAGTAACCTAGCGAATGAAGCTTTTTCCTGATTCCTTCGAGACTACGATTGTACCCTCGTCTTTTCAAGCGAAATGCTATTTGTTTTGGCGTGTAAGATTCTGCCATTTCTTCTAAAGTTTCTATCTCTTGGGGAGTCCATTTTCTGCTCATAAATAAACCTCCAAAACATATAAAAACAGCATTAATGTTGTGTTTGGCAATCCAAAGGTGAATCGCCTTTAGTGGGTTTAATTAAGCTGATTCTGCACTTGGAATGATGTCTATGCTTCTGTTTTCGATACTGGCAGGCTGTTGCTTTAATTCCAGTTCCATTTGCAAATAAGAAAGCGCACTTTGAGCATCACCAATAGTCAGGTCGGGGTGATAATCTAGTTGTTGGAAATCAGAGTGTTTTGCAATTTCTCTGATGACAAATTTTGCCGCATCAATCAATTTGTGTAATTCTGGAGGAGATATTGAAGACTGATGCTCTATCTGATTATTTGCCTGTGTTTGGGTAGTAGATTCAGTTGACACAACACTCATACCAACTGCTTTTAATTCGTGTTTCAGCAATTTAACTTGGCGCAAGTGGTTGCTGATTTCTGCCTCTAAAACTGCCTTTAATTCCTCTGGTGAGAGCAGTTTTATTTCATCCTCAAGCCGAGTTTGTTCATCTTCAGTATTCTTGTTAGGCAGTAGAACATAACGCCAACCTGCACCATATTCGTCAGCTAGAAAAGTATTTTGGGCGTAATACTTCATGCCAATGATTTGACCCCGTTCCGTCCGTTGCCCAAAAGCAAATCTGGGGTATTGCCAACCCTGGGGAATTGATATTGTTGCTTCCATTGTTCTAATTGGTTAATAAATGAAGAGAAAAAATTAGGAATCAGAAGAATATTCGCTTCTGATTCCTGAATGTTGATTTACGCAGCGACTAGCTCTAGCATTGACTCATACTCCTGTAGCCGTTCCCATTGCACACTCGTCAGTTGGTCAAATGGCAGGTCTAGCAAATGGTCGTAATCATCGATTTCAGGAAGAGTTACGCTATCCACCATTGACAGCCAGTAGACAGCATCCATTTCCGAATCACACAAGACCTGTTCCTGATTGCCTTCAGATGCTCTGATAAACCACCATTGGCCATCTGTGCAACCTGCTTCGCCTAATTTCTCGTCGCCTCTGTAAATTCCATCGTCAAGCAACTCAAGACCAAAGTTTTCACAAGCCTGAGCAATCTGTACCATAATTTCGTTACCAGTTGTAGTGACTGGGGTTTCTGGTTCTTGTACAGGTAAAGAACCATTTTTGTGATGTGTGCAGATGTAGCGGTAGCACTTTGCCCAAGCATTAGCTCTGAATTCTTCTTTACCGTTGACCAATACAAGCCAAGGTTGAGTGACAAAATCGTTGCTGTCGTAGGTGATTTTGGCTATCAGTTGACCATTGAAGTAGATTTCGTGATCGTAAAAACTGATTTCAATGCTGGTGTATTCTTCGGGAGCTACAGCTTGTGTTTGTGCTTCGAGATGGCTGTATAACTCTGCCTGTGCTGCGGCTTGCTCATCTATTGGGGTGCGGTTGAAGCTTATGGGTGCTTGCTGTGTATCGGTTGTGTAGGTCATAATAGATATTCCTTTGATAAAAGGTAGAAAGGCGATCGCTGAGTTTGCGAGACTGGTGCGGTCGTCTTTTGTTTTGATATATCTATAATAACAACTCAGAGTACAAAATTCAACTAGTAGTGCAAATATTTTTTGTAACTTCAACACGCAACTCAGACATAATTTCAATCAGTTCTACACCAAGGGTTTTAGCGATTGCTGTGATAATTTTTGTGGAAACAGAGGCAGCTTCGCCATTTTCCAGCTTTCTGATGTATTCTTGAGAGCATTCTACCTGCTGGCTAAAAAGTGCATCTGCAATTTCGCGTCTAGACTTCTTGCCACGCAATGATCTTAAGTTATTCCCACATTCTTTATTCCATGCAAGCATAACAACCCAATCCAGGGGAACCATAATTACCTCCTTTGTATTTTTTACTTTTATATTTGCACTTTCAGTTGTCATGTGGCAATATATTTTTGTACTACGAGTTCAACTAACCAGCTCAGTTATACAGGAATTCATAGACGGCAAGAGCATTTCAGCCGTCAAATTGGGTTGTCAATTTATTTTAAGGAGATGATGGCAAAAAATAATTCCCTTTTTTAAGGGGAATCGAAGGTGGTTGCTGATAGTACGGCAGTTTTCATTTGCATTAACCAATTTTTGGTATTTAGGTAATGCCATGCTGACACTAGACCGCAAACAAACATTAGTACCCAGCTACAGCACTCTCAACACCAGCATTCAAGAAACATTCGCCGCCATTGACCGCTTTGAGTGGCAAGCGATAGAAGAATTGTGCTTGATGTGCAATAACTCCTATTACAAAGATGCTGGGTATAAGAGTTTTGAGAGTTACTGTAATGAAGAGTTGACCAAATACGGAGGATACCGAAGGGTTAGAGATTTACTCACTGCTAAGAAAGTAGTTGATTCTCTTCCCGACGAACTAAAGGACAAAATCACTAAACCCTCTCAAACCCGACCCTTACTAAAACTGGTCAAAACTCCCGACAAATTGCATGAAGCCGTTGCGATCGCAGCCAAAGAAAAACCCTTCCCTACCGCCGCAGACTTTGCCAAAGCAGTACAAAAGGTTGTGCCAAAGGTCGTAAATCCTGCTGAGAACGATACTACAGCCGAAGATTCAAAAACGCAATTGTGTCATTCGGTTAGGGTTTCATCACAATCTCACCCTAGATGTGGAGAAGAGGGAGTAATTGAGTCAGAACCACCAAACCCCACCCAGCAGATTGTCACATTTGCTGATGGTGAGAGGCTGTTGGTGAACAATGATGATTTGACTAACTTCAGTAATGACGCAATTGTGTCATTTAGCAATGAAAGAACTTACCCCAAAGAATATGCTGATGCGATCACACAACTAAAGCAGCAACACCAGCAGGAATTAGAACGGCTGGAGCAGGACTTGAGGATTGGCCTACTCTCAGAAGCCACAGCCATCGCAGAAGCACGAGTACAAGAACAACTTTCCTCTGTGCAGAAACTGTTTCAACAGCAGAAGGAGCATAACATCCAATTGCAGCAACGGCTAGACGAGATGGAGGGGCTAAGGCAGTTGGAGCTTGAAAACCAGCGACTACAACAACGGATTCAGGAGTTAGAGAACGCTGTACAACAAAGACCTGCTCAAGAGTGGGGTAATACTCTAACCAAACAGGCTACCAAGGCACTGAATAAAGAAGTCAAGCGATCGCTCGACCGAACCATTGACCTGCGATCGCTGGCTGTTGAACCACCCAAAGAAAATGCCCAAGAATGCTTACGGCTCATGGGTATAGCTTTGGGGAATCTCGCTAGCGCAATGAACAATACCCAAGCTTTGCAAGCTGCGGCTGTGCTTTTGGGCAGTGAACCAACACCATCTGCGATCGCATATCGAGCCGAACAATTGCAATTATTACCCCAAGCAGTTAGCGATATTCGACGTGTGCTGGCCAAACCTGGGTGTAGTTGGTGGGATTATCTGGAAGTGGCTACTGAGTATGAGGTTATCAAACAGGACTACTGGGCGGAATTGACACCGCAAGAAACCGAGCTAATCACTGCTTTGGAGAAATCTGGACAACCCCCAAGTATTGGTAATGGTTCTATTGTTGCTCACTCTGACCCCTACTGTGCTTTGTATAACGCCAGAGGTGAAGTCATCGAAGACCTGGGGGATGAAGTGTGGGTGGCTTGGGAGCATTGGAAAGACCAGCCCAAGAAGACAGACCGCTATTTCAAGGATGAACTGCGCTTCTGGCATGAACACAACCAGTAAATAGAACTCACTCTCTACAACCAAAAAACTGGATGCAGCATAGCTCAACTGCTGCTGATATTTTCATGCGCCAAATATCAACAACCACTAAAAATTATGACACCAGAATTTACGCTTGAACTGGCTCAAAATTTGCACAACAGCAACCAGATTATAGATTTTGATTGGGCTTGGTCTGTGCTGGGGTATAGCACCAAGAGCAATGCCAAAAGAATGTTGAGTAGTTACTTTGAACGAAATTTCGATTATTTCGTACAACTCCAAGATGAATCTCTAGAAGCTTTACCATATAAAGTTTTCATCACTTCTGAGGAAAATTCAAAAGCAGGTAGACCAGTCGAAAAAATTTATTTGACAACCGAATGCTTCAAAGAAATGGGGATGCTCTCGAAGAGTGAACAAGGTAGACAGATCCGCAAATACTTTCTGCAATGTGAAGTAATTGCCAAAGAATCAGTCAAGCTAATTCCTCAACTGCAACAACAAATTCAGGAACTACAACAAAATTTCGCCCAATTACAAGCGCAAGTCCAAACGCTACTGCCCCCATCATCTGACTTTATACCCCCCGGCTGGGATTCCGAAATATGGCGATCGCTCCCCCCGCAAGACAAACGCCATTTCCGGTTTTTGTACCGTCGTCGTGGTTTTCGTCCATCCGCCAAAAATGAGCCTCTGGCTTTACCAGCTTTAACTACTGAGCAGCTGAAGCAACGACAACAGGCTGAATTACAGCAATTAGTTGGGGAAGTGTCGCCCGAAGAGAAACAGCGACTACAGGCAGCGAAACTCCAAGCACTCCGCGAATTTTGGTCACAAGCTCCAGAAGAAGACCAAAAAAATATGCCATTTTAAATATTGAGTAAAATATATGACCAGTAAATTAATCACCCCCGAATCCCCTCTGTTAGTTCCGCCGCTACTGGCCTCCGAGATTGGTTTAGAAGAAGCAGTAATACTCCAGCAGATTCATTACTTTTGTCAAATATCCAAACACATCAAGGGTGATGGCAGGCGTTGGTTTTGGAAGACCCTCACTGATTGGGGTAAAACACTGCCATTCCTCACCATATCAGCCATTAGACGAGCGATCGCCAACTTAAGGGATAATTTTAAGTTGATTGATGTGTGTCGTCACAGTGAGAAGACATGGTATCAAGCCAACTGGTTCACAGTTAACGTCGAGAACGTACAAGCCCTATGGAATCGCATTTGTCAAAATCAGCAGATCGATGTGAGCAATTTGGACATATCGATCTGCTCACTCCCAGCAGATCATATCAAAGAGTTCCCTTCTCAAGAGTTCGCTTCACAACAACACACTGCTGTTGAGCTTGAAAAAACTGAGGAAGTGAAAACCGAGATTTTGGAATGTGACCAGGAATCAGAGTTACCCCAAATTACTCACTTCGTTGATGAACCAGAACAAGATGACTCGACTAACGAGATAGATACTCATGAGGGTCATTCTTCCGCAGCCTCGGTTGCGTCAAATTTTCAATCAAGAGACTCTAGTGATGATGATTACACTGAACCACAAGAAAAGTCAGTACAGCCCAGTCAGCAGGAGGTTCAGGATGTATTGCAGCAGCTACGAGAAATCCCCTGTACACTACACTTCCGGTTAAACGGAGAGATTCAGCGCACAGTCAAGCGGTATTGGGAAAATGTTCCGGGCGCGATCGCCTATCTCAAAGAAGCGTTACGAAATTGGAAAGGGGTTAAGTCACCGGAAGCTGTGTTTGTAGCTGCTTGCAAGGAGGGGCGGAAACCGGAATCCACGCAGGTTCAATCTGCTGTAAAAGAATGGTTTGAGTGGGCGAGGCGGGAGAGAATTGTGATTGCGATGTCAGGGGAGGTTGTGTATACGGCGGATGGTGAGGCGGTGGTGTTGCAGGAGATGATGCGGCGGTGTCCGGTGGGGGAGTTATAACACAAGGAACCTGGTAAAGTTTCCGCAATTGCAAATTGGTTGCGTTAGTAGGGAATTGGAAAATTGGAATGAGTAGTGATCTGCTGTTTTTCTGAATGACGCTTACTTTAATGATATATTAATCTTATTTGTTCCCTAACAGCAGCTTTATCATATATTTCCTGCCTGCTGAAGAATTTCAACAACAGCAGGATAGTTGACATTGGCAGCCCAAAAATAATTGTCTTGAGAATGAAGCAAAGCGTAATCTAAAGCACTTTTTCCCTCGCAATCTTTGATATTAATGTCAGCGTTCATTTCAATCAATAATTGAACACAGCTAGGACTGCCAATATTTGCTGCTTCCATTAAGGCTGTCCTTCCATAATTATCTTGAACATTAATATTTGCTCCAGCCTGAATTAAATTTATGCAAATATGAATTCTATTATTACTTTCTCCAACAGCATACATTAATGGAGTTTTACCATCATCATCTCCAATATTTGGATTAGCACCTAATACTAATAATTCTTTTAATATTGATAATCTACTTTTAGCAGATGCTGTAATAAGAGCAGTTAACCCATCTGTATTAGGAGCGTTAATATCTGCTCCTCTAGCAATAATTTCCTTAACTTGGCATAGGTTGTCGTTATCAACTGCATCAGTAAGAACATTAATTTGTGGATTAGCTAACTGTTCTCTTGACTTTATACGTATACCAACTAATAAACGTTCTCTTGTCCCCTCTCTCAATTCAGGGTTGGTCAATGAATATAAGTAATTATAGACTTCTTCATGACCACCTTCTGCGGCTCCTTGTAGAGCATAATTTCCACTCCACAGACAATTAACATCCGCACCAGCTTCAACTAATAGTTTGACCATATCTATATTTCCATTACAAGCAGCAGAAAATAGTGGTGTGTAATTATCATCAGATTTCAATGGATAATTTACGTCTGCACCACCTTCAAGTAGTACTTTTACTATAGGTAAATTTCCTGTCATAACAGCACGCTCAAGAGGTATACCATCCAACAACTCAAAGTTTACATCTAATCCTGCTTTGACAAAGAGTCTAACGATTTCTAAAAGTTCTTTATCTACTGCTTCAATCAGAGATTGATAAGCATTGTCAGGAGTTATTTGATAATTCGATACTAGCTCTTTAACTCTTTGAATATCGTTCGACTGTACAGCATTTAACAGTAAAAGAGAATCTAACAGCATATTCTATAAACCAAAATCAAGTAGAGATAAAACAACACCGAAATTCTTCAAAGCATATTTCTCATAATGGTTTTCTTCATCTTCCGTCAATTTTTTTACACTTAAATACAAGGCAAATGGAGCATAAGTATGGCCTCCACCAGTTCTTGCGACTGCCTTAAGACTTCCACTACCTACACCAGGATATTTTGTATATGTTAAAATCCTTTTTAACTGAGTATCATTCTGTACTTTTATTTGTCCAGCATCAAATTTAATATCTCCAATTAGATATGCTGGAGGATTTTTATCTGTATCTACAGGTTCACCCTCTTTAAAAATAAAGTCAGGATAAGAGAAGCTTGTTGGTTTCTTTGCATTCAAATCAATATTATCATTAATGTTAAATCCTTTATATTTTGGTTCCCCTGCGTCATTAATTCCTACTGCAACATATAATTTATCAAGAAAAGGAACATCTTGTAATAATTGACGTACAGAACCCAATAATAAATCTTCAAGTACAAAACCAACATCACCCTTTGGATTAATGAATGGCTGAAAATTAAAGGGAGTAACTGTTTTAATAAAACTGGTCAAGATTTCAGTAGAAATCTCTTTTATTTTATCCTTAATTCCCTCTTGGAATTGATATTTAGTATTTGTTTCTATGGATTCTAAAATTTTATTAATGGCATTAGTAACATTAGCCTCAGTAATAGTAAACATCCCTGTTGGATCGCTATATATGTAGGGATTGTTATACACAAATTGATAGGGATTAAAACTCTCCGGCTCCATCTCCATAATATCCACTGGGTCACGGCTCAAGAATAAGCCTGTTGCAGGATCATAATCTCTCGCCCTAAAGTGATACAACCCACTCTCAGATTCTAACCACTGCCCTTGGAACCTAAAATCACCACCCGCATTACTATCTGTACCACCTACCTGCGAGAGAATATCCCCAAACGCATCATACAGAAACTTACCTGAACTTGCACCACTACCGTCAGCCAATCCTATTACACTACCCATTGCATCGGTGAGGTAGTACACAGCATTGCCGTTAGCATCTAACCGCATGAAGGGACTGCTACCGCCACCGTAAATGTAGTTACTGATGAGATTACCGCTACCATCAGTGATGAGGTCAGTAGATTGTAAGCTACCGCCCATCGCAGGTGCTACCAAGAATCTACGTTCTTGCGTCCTTTCGACTGCTTTAACCCTGTTACCAGCACCATCATAAACATACTGTGTTGTTTCACCAGTTGTTTCATTTTCAACAGTAGTTAAGCGGTCGTAAGTATCGTGGTTTAAATCAAGGACTTTACCATTACGCTCAATCAGCGTTAACCGACCATTAGCGTCATAATCGTAGTTTTCGGTTTCGCCTGCTTCAGTTACAGTATCTAACTGATAGCCTGTTGTGTAATTAAATGTGCGATCGCCTGTGCTTGTTGATTGTACTTGTCGCTTACCAGAGGCATCATAAGTATAGGTAGTTTCATTCAGCAATTGCCCAGCAGCATTGTAGTAAGATTCCTTTTCAACCCGCAGTGCTGAATCATACTCCAATAGCACATAGGAATTATCTTCACGGGTTATCTTGCTGGGTTCGCCAATACCTTCACGTTCATAAGTTACAGATGCCAATACCTGACCTTGTGCGTTTGTGTGAGCAATAGATTTTATTCTATCAAGGTCATCGTATTCATAAGTTGTCTTCACACCATTAGGCAGTGTTCTTTCTTGCAAACGGTTCACGATATCGTACTTCATTCTAGTGATGCCACCAGCAGGGTCTTTTATCCAGCTAAGATTGCCAAAAGCATCGTAGTCATATTCAGTCGTGTACGCTGTTGCAGTAGCAGAACCTTTTTCTGTTAGTGTTTTGATGCGCCCCACAATGTCGTAAGTGTAGCTAATACTGCTACCGTTAGGAGAATCAATCCCTTCAAGACGCTTACTGCTGTCATAGCGATAAGTCGTTGTGCCAGTAGAATCAGTCATTGTCTTGACTGCACCCTCAGCAGTGTAAGTGAAGCTAACACTACCATTAGTAGACGAAGTTTGCGATTTTAACCGCCCAGCCTCATCATAATCGTAAGTTATGGTTTCTCCACTTGGCAATGTTACGGTTTCTAGACGATTATCTACGGTATTGTAAGTCATCTGTTTGAACGCATTATCGCCATAAGTAACTTTTGCCAAATTACCTAGTGCATCATAGTCATACTGTAAAGTTTCACCTGTTGGGGAAGTAATCTTCGCTAACCCATCATCACCATAGTCGTAAATGTATTTGCCATTGCCCAAATCAGTTGCTGTCTTCAAGCGACCTTGAGTATCGTACTCAAATACACGGTCATTGCCACCGATATCAACTACTCTAGTGGGATAATCTTTGGCTTCTTGCAGATTATTGGCATAGAGATATTCCGTTTTCTCGCTAAATTTACTGCCATCACGTAATTGGTAAATTGTTTCTTTCGGCAAGTAATAATCATCAGAGACAGTTGTTGTTCTACGTTCCAATGGGTCAATTACCGTTGTTTGCAAACCGTTGTATTCATAGCGGTAAGTCCGTATTTCCACAGTTGTGTCAACTATGGGATTATTATTGGCATCAAGAATGAGATTACCTGAAGCATTAGTTAAATATTTACCGCTTTCGGTGGAATCTAGACGACCTGTGCGAGAGTTGTAATTGTACCGAGTAAACACCTTCAGGGTATCGACTTCTTCAATTACCCGACCACCTGCATCATATTTTTTGGTAGTGATTGCGCCAGTTTGCAAATCTTTGACGCTGGTTACTCTTCCGGCGGCATCATACCCATATTCAGTAACATCATTACCACTGGCATCAGTTTCTCTCCACAAACGCCCAGCTAGATCGTACTTGAACGTCGGCGTACCACCATCAGCTGTCACCCACCCCGCTAATTTACCATCAGCAGTTAATTTGCGCTCGATTTTACCGATGGTGGGAGCTTCCAGTTTAGTCCAATCACTACCAACACCTTCATAATCGTATTTCACCCAGATGCCATTACCGTAGTCAGCAAATTTCTCTCGTCCCAGCTTATCGTACTCAAAAGTAAAAATCTCATCATCACTGGTGTCATCAGGAGTTCCATTATCTTCCACCATCCGCTTCAGCTTACCATTGGCGTAATACTCCATTGTTGTAATGCTGCCATCCGGGTCGGTAGTTTGAATTACATTACCTTCTTCGTCATATTCGTAGATTGTTGTACCAGTGGAGTCTGTTTCACTTCTGACTAAGCCATTGGCATAATAACTGAACGACTGAATCAGGTTTCCTTTGCCATCCTTCATCGATAGCATTTGACCATAGCTGTCATACTTCATCGTCATGGAAGCACCAGTTGGTGTCACTAACGATGTCATGTTGCCGTACTTGTCGTATGTGTAGTATGAAGTTCCAGGGGTGACAGTGGCACAACCACAATACTGCTCTGTACGTGACTTCAGGTTGCCTTTGTCGTCGTACTCATACTTAGTAACAAGATTATTAGCATCTGTTACTTGCAACAGGTTGTTATTGTCGTCATATACCATGCGGGTTTGATTACCCAGTGCGTCAACAACCCGTACAACATTACCTCTGGTGTCATATTCATAAGTGGTAGGATGTCCTAACACATCCTTAACTGTTTGCAGCGAGTTTGCAGGGTCGTAGTCAATCTCTACAGAATTACCTGTGGCATTTAGTGTTTTCTTCAGCCTACCATCATCACCGTACTCAACTTTTGCACCAGTACGGTTTAATGGGTCGATGATTTCTTTCAAATAATGTGCTTGGGTAGTGTCGTAAACAAAGCGAGTCTCAAATTGTTCTTGATCCTTAACACTTACCAAATCCCCGTTCGCGTTATACTCATATCTGATTAACTCACCCATCGGGTCTTTGACCGTAGCAATCCGCCCCTGTGCATCGCGCTCAAAGGTTACTTGTTTCCCGGCAGAACTGTAGATACCATCATCCGTATAAGTCAGCTTGTTGCCATTTGTATCTGTTACAGTGAGTAAATCCCCAGTCTGCGCGTCAATTTCGTAAACAACCCCTTCCTTGGTCGTTAGCACGTACACATTACCGAAATTGATATCTGCCGGATTGTAATTGATACCACCGTTCAAGCCAATATACTCATCCGTCCCATCCTTCCGCAGAATCCGCGCACTCTTCACAGTGAGGGTACTTGTCACCCCTTTGTCACCAACAAAAGCAGGTTTGTAAACTGTAGTGTTAACACCCCCAATCGCACTTGCCAAACCGAATATCGGGTCAACAGTAGGACGGAACGAAAACGCCTCCCTTTTTCCTCCAGGTAAAGTAATATAAACCCGTGTTCCATCCTTAAACGCCGACTGGTAGCCAATCAACGCATCCTCCTCACTTGGCGGACGCAGAGAAGTTCGCAGGTCGGTATCTCTGAACTCCATCCGCCACCCATACCCGAAGTCATCAGTGATACCCGAAGTGAGGGTGTCATACGTGCGTGTCAACGTGATCGGTATCCCCGTTACAGGCACAGTCAAATCCGTAAACGACAGCCTAAAGTTACCAAGTTTCAACTCGCCAGCAACATCAACAACCTCCTCAACCGTGCTGGCATTATTACCTTGGTCATAGGCAGTTAAACGCAGGATGTACGAGTCATTTTGCAGCAAAGACGGGTCAAATTTGCCTAGTACATTGTTATTGACTGTAGTTGTACCTCGGAAAATTTCTTTGAACTCCCCACCAGCAACAGGCGCGACTTCCAGGGTGTAATACTTGAGATCGTCATCGTTGATAGTACCAACAATATTGACAGGTGCAGTGATTAGACTACCAGCGATCGCACCAAGGTTAAGGCTAACTTCAGGAGGGTTGACACTATCAGGATTGCGGACAATTACATCGAATGTTGCTTGGCTAGTATTACCAGCCGTATCAGTGGCGATCGCAACGGCGTTCAAGTCTTTTAATTCACTAGCTGCCACCCTCGCCATACCGTTAGCATCAAGCACAACCGCATTACCGTTAACAAGCAACTGCAAGCCAGCAACCTTTATGTTGTCAGTAGCTCTGGCTTGGAAGATGACTGTCTCACCTTGATTAACCGTGTCATAATTAGCTATCAGCCTGACTTGTGGTGCTACATCATCAGCCGCCACCACAAGGTCATACTGCTGCGGCGTAGACGTAATGCCATCGCTGACAGATACCACAATGCGGTGAGTGCCAACATTGCTAGTAGTCGGATTCCAGCGCAGTCTGCCCAGTGTATCTAAAGTTATGCCTTTGTCACGGGATGCTTGGTCGAGGGTGTAGGTTAAGCGATCACCATCCACATCCGCCGCAATGATGTCATAAGCATAAGCACTACCAGGGGTAGCAGTTAGCACAGGATTTGAGCGAATCACAGGCGCATTGTTAGCTCGTGCAGTCAAGTTGAACCCTTGTGCCGCACCCAATCCACCATCATCTACAGCCCCAACCACAATCCTGTAGTTACCAGCCACTGGATTACTCCAGGTCAATAACCCAGTAGTCGCATCAATGGTAATACCAGTTACCCCAGCAGGAACGGAAAGCAGTTGGTACGTTAGGCGATCGCCTACGTCCGGGTCAGTTGCTTGGCTTGCACCTGATACTGGTAAGCACTACCAACATTTGCCACATACACGGGAGTAGACGTGATGCTGGGAGCGTGGTTGATATCAATTCTCTTGAGTTAGCTGTGAGAGTAATTCCTGCACTTGCTCTGGCGTTAACCCTGTGACTCGCACAATTGTCTCAGTTGCGATCCCCTCAC
Organism: Nostoc sp. FACHB-190; assembly: GCF_014696905.1. Classification (NCBI taxonomy): domain Bacteria; kingdom Bacillati; phylum Cyanobacteriota; class Cyanophyceae; order Nostocales; family Nostocaceae; genus Nostoc; species Nostoc sp. FACHB-190. The sequence goes on along the minus strand of NZ_JACJQW010000039.1, from coordinate 19,898 downwards.
GTAGTAAATTCGCAGCAATCTCTCTTTTTGTTTTTTGGGCAGCTTTTTCTTCCCAACTAGTAACAATTTCCATAATTTCCTCCTGCTGTGTTAACCCCATTGTATCGATAGCCGCTTGAAAAGCTTGTTCCTCGGCTGCATCCAGACGCAGATATGTATCCACAAACCCAGAAATTAATTGCATTCGGGCTGGGTCTAATCTTAACGTTGCCAGCAATCGCAAACATTCTGCTTTTACCTGCGGACGCTCTTGTTTGGGAATATTCATTTTCGACATCAATGCTGCGGCTACTGGATTTGGTTGAGTTAGAAAATCCCGCCAGCTTAAACGATTGAGTTGAATAGCAGCAAACTGAAATTCCAACACATTGAAATCGCCAAATGTAACGCGATAGTGTTGAGGTTCAGGACGTAATGGTTCATCAAAAGAAAAAATCACCACTGGATAAATTGGTAAATCATATTTTTCGTGCAGTCGAGCAAAATACTTAAACATCCGCTTGGCAAATTCTTTCTTGGTGTAAGACTGATTTTCGACATGGATTAAAAAACAAGTTTCTTGTCCTTGGTAACGCACTTGCGCCAGTAAATCAATTTCCTTTTTTTCTCCAGAAGTGACATCAGTCAACACTTCCTGGGGTAAAAACTGAATTGAATCACGGTCTATCTGGCTGGAAATTTGTGGTAAAAATAAATCGAGAAATTCCACAAAAAAGGTAGATAATAATTCTTTGAATAGTCTGTCATGGTCAATCATAATTTGTTTGTCATCTGAAACATTAATAGCAATTATGCCAGTATTATACCTTGATTAATTAATAGTAAATTAAGTTATTATATTAGATAAAATTAAAAATGTGGCGACTCACTTTTGGAATCGCCTTGTTCTAATTATTGTGCCTTTCTCTGTGAGATAACTACCCCGCCAAATACTTTACAACCTGCGGATCTATCGCTGCAATGTGTTTTCTAATTGACGCAGGCGGGTTCTTAAAAAACTGCTTCAAATCCCGACTTTTGACTTGATAACAACTGGTACAACGCTTTTTAGCTTTTAACCAACCTTGTCTGACCCAATAAGTAACAGTAGTCGGGTGTAAGCAAAGATTTTTTGCAATCTCACTACAACTGTAATTATCTAAAATCGGACGTATAGAATACCCCAAAGAATACAATTTATTCTTATACCAATTCACGGAAAGTGTGATATACGGAAAAGAATAAGTTAAAAACGAACAGGTTCGCCAGGGTGTATGAAATTAGAGATAAAAGAATCAGAAGAAGAATTGTATAAAATGCTGAGTGAACAAAAAACAGCATCAGGAAAAGAAAGAGTGCAAGCGTTATATCTATTAAAAAGTAAACAAGTAAAAAGCATAGCAGAATTGGTCAAAATATTGGCAAGGAAAAGAATTACGCTACAGAGGTGGTTAAGATTATATAGAGAAGGTGGAATCAGTAATCTATTATTAGAAAGAAAAAGCACAGGAAGACCACCAATTATAACAAAAGAAGTCAGAGAGAAATTAGAAAAGGAACTAGAGCAACCAGAAGGATTCAAAAGTTATGAAGAAATTCGGAGACATTTAGAAGCTGTGGAGGGGATAGAAGTTTCATACAAAGTGGTACATGACACTGTGCATTATCAAATGAAAGCAAAGCTAAAAGTGCCAAGACCAGTGGGGATAAAACATGATGCAGAAGCGGAAGAAGAGTTTAAAAAAAAACTACCACAGACTCTGGAAACCATTAAAAAACACTTTATTGCGGCGAGTGAACACAGTCGAAAAATACGATACTGGTGTGGAGATGAAAGTCGGTTAGGATTAAAAACAGAAGTAGGAAGGTTAATTACACTCACAGGAATAAAACCACTAGGACTAATGCAATGGAGAAGAGAAAATTTCTATTTATATGGGTTAGTAGAACCATTAAGTGGAGAATTTTTGATTTGGGAATTCTCGCATTTAAATACTGATTGTTTTAATATATATTTAGAAAAATTCGCAGATAGTTATCCTGACGATATACATATTATTCAACTAGATAATGGTGCTTTTCATTTGAGTCAATATCTGAAAGTGCCAGCCAACATAATTTTGTTATTTCAACCAGCACATACGCCACAAGTCAATCCAATTGAGCGACTATGGCAAGAAATTAAAAAGAATTTGAGTTGGGAATGTTTTGATAATTTAGATGAATTAAGAGCAGTTATCCGTCAACGTCTTGACCAGTTAACTACATCAATTGTTGCTTCTATTACAGGTTATGGATTTATTTTGGATGCTTTATTTGTATCAGGCTTTTCGTGAATTGGTATTAACGGCTGATACTGTGCGATAATAACCGCGTCTTTTTAGCCGAAAAACTATTTGTTCTGGGGTGTACATCTCTGCCATTTCTTCGAGAGTTCCTAGCTCTTTTTCTGCCCATTTAGTACACATTAGTAAACCTCCAAAAAATTTATCAAAATAGGACTAATATTTTTAGTTGCGATTTGTAATTGAATCGCCACCACAGAGTTCATTTGCTATTTCCTGGAGGCTCAAGTTCTACTTCCAGATAAGAAAGCGCAGTGTCAGCATCACTGATAGTCAGGTCGGGTTGATACTCAAGTGTTAAGTAATCGGGGTGTTTGGCAATTTCTTGAATGAGGAACTTTGCACCATTAACTAAATCGTGCAGAGATGGATAACTTGCTTGAGTGGTTTTTCCAACCGTAGAGTTAGCAGCTAAAACAATTACAGGAATAGCATCTAATTGATGTTTTAGTGATTGAATTTGACGCTGATGATTCTGGATTTCTGCCTCTAACGTTGTTTTTAATTCCTGCGGTGAAAGTAGTTTAATTTCGTCTTCAGTACGATGTTCTTCATCTTCACCGTGCTTATCGAGCAACAGAATATAACGCCAACCCGCACCATATTCGTCAGCTAAATATGTGTCTTCGGCGTAATATTTGAGTCCGATAATCACACCGATTTCTGTCCTTTGCCCAAAGCCAAAGCGAGGGTACTGCCAATCCTGGGGAATTGAGATTGTTTGTTGCATTGTTTTAATTAGTGAATGGTTATTTGTTGAGATTGAAAAACTTAATTACGCTGCGATAGTTTTGTCCTCAGCCATACTTGCAGCCGAATCATCGAGTGCTACTGCTGCGTTTAACGGTTTGGCGTACTGTTTCTCGTTTACTTCGTTTGTCCAATGCGTGAGGTGTTGAAACACCAAACCCAGCATTGATTCACCTTTGTAAACACGGTAGATTTTGGGGCAAGCACCGGAACAGTAAACCAGCGTGTAGCCTGGGATTTCGACTAACTCTGCGTTTGGATGAGTCGGGGGTAAAAGTATTGGTTCGCAGCAATCACCCCAGTTAGGATCTTGAATAAATGACATATTTGCTGTAATTTGCATTTATTGTAGTGAGGTAGTGATCGCTCTCTAAAGATGCGACCGCTTTTCTACTGTCGGTACTATGCGGCTACAGGTTGTCTGATTCCCAATAGAGCAATCGCCTCATCAATACTGTCAGTTGTGCGGCTGCCCCCCAATGGTCTTTGTCGGCTGTACCATTGATCTGTGCGGTTGTATCCTATAAAACCCACTCGTCGGTTGTTGAAATATAGGGTGGTGCTGAAGGAAAGCCAGTCAATCTCTCCGTGAGTCAAGCCGTATTTTTGACAAGCTGTTTCTAATTCTTCGCTCAGGCGATCGTTGCGTTCGCGTGGTGTTTCGGGTAGGGTTGCTTTAACTTCTGCAACTCTTTTGGCGAACCAGTTGCGGTCGAAGGGTAGTCGTCCACCATTCACCAATTGCACCCATACGGTGATTCCGGCTTCTATCCAGATGGTGCGGATGGTTTCGGGTTCTACTTGGATAATCTCGGCAATGATGCGGCGGTCACGAGATGTTAGCGGATCTGCGGTTGGGGCTATGGTTTGGGCTTGCGTTTCGAGATGGTTGTAAAATTCTGCCTGTGCTGCGGTTTGCTCGTCTATTGTGTTGCAGTTGAAGCTTTTGGGTGCTTGCGTTGAATATGTGAACTGGTTCATAATAGAGTTCTCCTTTTTAGGGACAGAAGGCGAACGCTTAGTTTTCTCAGGACGGGCGGTCGTCTTTTGTTTTGATAACTCTATTGTCTAATGACAGTAGACAAATGTCAAGGGGCAATAGACACAATTGTTATTGCTGTACTAAAAAATTCTTCGATACTGCTGTTTAACGCTTTGAGGAGAACATAAATTTTGGGGAAAGAAACCGTAGAAGCTGAATTATCGTATCTTTCAGGGTCTTCAAGCATATGAATATATTGATGAGAGATGCGCTCTCCAAGCTCTGCGGTTTTTTCAGAAATTGATCGGACAGAATGAGTGCCACGTAATGCTTTCAGGCGTTCACCTAGCTCTTTATCCCAGTAAATAGAAGCAACGTATTTTGTATCCAACATAATGATTATTTGTCTACCAGCACTTGCCATAATCTAACAGATTTTATATTCTATAGGTACTAGACAACAAAAGCGACCGCCTCCACTAATCTTTATCGAAGCGATCGCCCTTATTGTTTACATTGCCAGGCGCGTCAAAGATTTTTAAATCATGATGCGTAATTTTATGATGCCATACAACTGCTAGTAAGAGTAGACAAACAATCTTGGTAAATAAGAGTGCTGGCAAGCGTTTTGACGATTTTGTTAACAAAATTGCTCGATGCTTAATTCTTTAGTGGGCAAGGTTTATGCTGACACTGGAAGAAGAAAAAATATCAGCCACTTCGTACGGCATTCTCAATACCAGCATAAAAGAAACGTTTACGTCCATTGACCGCTTCGAGTGGCAGGCGGTGGACGAAATATTGCAGATGCGTGATAAACAGCTTTACCGTGAAGCTGGCTATCAAAGTTTTGAGGAATACTGCCAAGCCGAATTATCTGCTTGGGGTGGCTACCGGAGAATCAACCAACTTCTGGGAGCGAAAAAAGTAATTGATGCAGCTGATGAATTGGGCGAACACATCAAAAACGAGCGTCAAGCCCGTTCGCTGCTAAGGCTAGTTAAGGAACCAGAAAAACTCAAGGCTGCTGTTGCGATCGCACTGGAAGATAATCCTTCACCAAGCGAATCAGACTTTGCGGCAGCTGCAAATAAAGTGGTTCCTCGTCTGCCACGCCAGAAAATCACCGAACCATTGGTTCCTAAAATTGAAGAACCAGAAATTCAGGAACCACTGGTTCTTCAAACCAACACAGTCACGATTACGTCACCAAATCATCCAAGACACGGAGAATCAGGAACCATCTCAGCCGATCCACCCAATCAAAGACAGCAGATTGTTACCTTTGAGGATGGCAGCAGGGAACTGGTCAACAATGCGGATTTGAGTAATAACGCAATTGAGTCATTCCCCACCGAAAGAACCTACCCCAAAGAGTACGCCGAAGCGATCGCCGCACTCAAACATCAGCATCAGCAGGAATTAGAACGACTGGAACAGGATTTGAGAATTGGTTTGCAAACGGAAGCTGCTGAATTGGCAGAAGAACAGGTAAAAGAACAACTGACCGCTTTACAAAACCTGTTTCAGCAACAAAAGGAAGAAAATATCCAGCTACAGCAACGATTGTTTGAGTTGGAAGGATTGAGGCAGTTAGAACTGGAGAACCAGCGATTACAAAAACGTATTCAGGAATTGGAACGTGCTGTAGAAGAACGCCCTGCTCAGGAATGGGGGCATACTCTTACCAAACAGGCAACCAAGGCTCTCAATAAACAAGTCAAACAAGCCTTAGACAAGACTATTGACCTGCGATCGCTGGCACAGGAACCACCAAAGGAGAATGCCCAAGAGTGCTTACGGTTGATGGGTATTGCTTTGGGTAATCTGGCCAGTGCCATGAACAACACCCAAGCATTGGAAGCTGCTGCAATCATCCTCGGCAGTGAGCCAACCCCGCAAGCGATCGCATATCGGGCTGAACAATTGCAACTCATTCCCCAAGCCGTAAGCGACATCCGGGCTGTGTTGTCCAAACCTGGGTGTAGCTGGTGGGACTATTTAGAAGTGGCACAGGAATATGAGGTTATCAAAGCTGACTACTGGGCGGAGTTAACACCCAAAGAAGTTGACTTAATCACTGCCCTTGAGAAAACCGCATCCTCTCAAATTACGGAACCAATGGTTCCTGAAGAAGTCCCTGCCGAATCTGGTTCTTCTGATGCTGAAGTGATTGGGCTGGGTTCCATCGTTGCCCATGCGGATATCTACTGCGCTTTGTATAACGCCAAGGGTGAAGTCATCGAAGACATGGGGGATGAGGTTTGGGTGGCTTGGGATCACTGGCGAGACAAGCCCAAGAAGACTGACCGCTATTTCAAGGACGAGTTGCGGTTCTGGCAAGACGAGAACCAGTAAATAGAACTCGCTCTCTACAACCAAAAAGCTGAATGTGGCATTAGAACTATGTCGCCCATATTGTCATGCTTAATTTTAGGAGAAATTATGACTACAGCATTAAAAGCAATCAAAGGTGGCCAAAATAAAGGCGATCGCAGAACAGAGGAAAAACCAGTTCGACCCCACTGCAAAATCTCGATTGAGGATATCAACTGGGTACGACAACAACCGCCCTGTGTGCAGCAGCTATGGTTGGACTCGGTTGCAGCAGAGCAATTTGGTGGGTCTGCTCACAAGCTGGAAACTAACCTCACTTACAAGTCACTCCAGAAAGCAGGTGCAGCGTTGACTGCCCAAGGGCTGTTTCAGTATGAGGAAGTGTTTGGCCGATTGCCTTCTGGTAGACCTGGGCTGATTGGGTATCGTGTCCGTAACCTTCACGGTTATTACAATCGCTTTTACTGGGAATCGTCCACATCGGGCGAAACCAATTCTTGTGACGAGAAAGCCGTCCATGCCGGGAAGGAAATCAACCACACCGGGAGGAACCAAAACCAACCCGAAGTGAAACAATTCCACCCTGATTTGGAACAATTCCAAAAGAATGGTCAAAAAAGTGAGGATTTGCAAGGCTTCCAGAAACCTAACAACGTTTCTAACTATTCTTTAACTACCTACCAACAACCAACTAAGGTTGTTGGTAAGGTAGTTAGTTCTTCCACGCAAAACAAAAATTTGTGTGTTGATGAGACGGCTGACGCGCCCCCAAAAGGCGCGTCGCCTCAAACTGTCCTTGGCGTGGAAGAAGAAAAAGAAGAGTTACCTGCGGTAACGGACTGCACGACGCTGACGCTTGTAGAAGCCGTGCCGAGTCAATCCGCTTCGTTGTTAGAAAAGAAGGAAGAATTGGGTGTTGACCAGGAAATCATTCATGAAGACAATTTTTCCGCCGCGCCCATCGCTGCAAATTTAGAAAACCTCAATCAGCCCCAGAACCAAGCTCAACCGAGCCTGTCTGCTTCGTTGATGGAAAAGAATGAGGATTTGGATGATGAGCCGGGAACCAATCATGAAGGCACATTTTCTGCCGCCCCTGCCACGCCGAATTTTGAAAATCTCAGTCAATCCACAAACCAAGCTCAACCGTGTCTGTCTGCGTCGTTGATGAAAAAGAATGAGGATTTGAGTGGTGATGCGATCGCACGTCGTGATGAGAATTTTTCCGCCGCGTCTGCCGTTCCAGAAAACAGCCATTTCGCCGCGTCCTCCCAGGAACCAAAAGCCCATCATGAAGGTGTTTGTGCTGTGGCGGCTGACTCTGATCCTGAGAAATGGTCTTATGAGGCTGTTGTTGAGAGATCAAGAGTGCGGCCTTGGCGTATGGAAAAACTGAAGATGGCGGAACAATGGCGCGAAAATCCAGGGGATGATTTTTTGATGGAGTGTTGGGCAGATGATCCGGCTTTGAGGATTGTGATCAAGAAGCTGGTGGCGAAGTGTCCGCAGTGGGGGCTTGTGGTTGTCGATGGGCTGTTGATTGAATGGGAGCGAGAATAAGGCGGCAACAACCCTAAGTAAGAGCTTGTCAAATAATAACCTTCCTTCTTTTTAATTAGAAATGCTTTTTTAGCAAGTGTTCTAGACAAAAAAATGTAAAAGTTATTTTTTTACAGGCTCTAATCAATTTAGTACCCAGTAGCCGTCAAAATTCGTATTTTCCAAGAATTAAAGCGAAGTACGGTTATCCCTACTCACAAAGTAGTACCTTTATATACCTCAAAGGTTAAAATTTTGACAAATTCCAGTACAAGTTTACTATTGATACTATTTACGGCATAAATTAATAAAAAAGCTAATACATCCCCATGAAAATAGCTAGAACAGTTGATGAAGCTTTTGAAATTTTTTTAAGAGATTATGTCAATTTAGATCCCGATAAAACTAAATTACCTAGAAGTAGTCGAAATTGGCTCCTTTCTCAAATACACTTGTTTCCAAGTAAGGATAGAAACTTTCCAAAGCTGTACTCAGAGAAAGATATATTTTTTGGCTCATTTGCTAGGCGTACTAAGAAACGAGAGCTAGATGATGTTGATATAATGATTGCCCTTAGTGCTGAAGGCAGCCAATATCAAGAATATGCAGATAGGGTCGAAATATATGTCCCTAATTCTGAATATAAATTGAAATTGCTGTGTTATGAGAACACAAATAAACTTAATTCAAGGAGAGTTATCAATAAATTTGTTAGCCTCCTTTCGCCGGTTTCACAGTATGGTAGTGCTAATATTAAGCTTAATAAAGAAGTTGCTATTTTAAATTTAAAGAGCTATCCTTGGACTTTTGATATAATACCTTGTTTCTTTACAACTAAAGATGCCTATAACAGGACTTATTATTTAATACCTGATGGAAAGGGCAACTGGCAAAAAACTGACCCTAGAATTGATAGGAGTCGTGTCAATGAAATAAATCAGATGCACGACGGCAATGTATTAAATGTCATAAGAATTATAAAATATTGGAACCGAAGACCTACAATGCCATCTATGTCTTCGTATTTATTAGAAAATATGATATTAAATTATTATTCTACGCAATTTTATTTCAAAGCTAATAAATATGTTTATAAAGAAATTTCTAAAGTATTAAAATACATTCAGGATAATATTTATTCTCCAGTTTACGATCCTAAAGCTATTCAAGGTAATATTAACAGTTTAAGTATGGAAGAAAAAACTAAAATTTTTACTAAAGCATATTTTGATGAAATAAAAGCTTTAGAAGCTTTAAAATTAGAAAATGAAGATAGACAAAAACTATCTATTACTAAATGGAAAGATATTTTTGGTTCTAATTTTCCTGGATATGGTGAATTTTAACAAAAAAACATAATGTATGAATGATATTCCTCAAAAACAAAATCTACCTAATCAATTAGAAAAATTAGCAGCACAAAGGCAATTATACTCTGATGCAAAAGTTTTGCAATTTATTAGCGTATTAATTACTGTTCCCTTAGCAATTATATGGTCAATTATAATTGCTTTCTTCCCTAACATGACAGTTTATGCCGGATTGTGGGGAATCATAGCTAGTTTATTAGAAAGTTTAGTTTTTACTAATATCCAAAAATCCCTTCAAGAGAAAGCTGCAAAAATACAGCAACTTTTTGACTGTGAAGTTTTGCAATTTAATTGGTTAAGTCTGAACTGTGGGCTTCGTGTTGAGCCAGAAACTATTATTGAGGCAGCTAATAAATTTAAGATTAAAGAGCCAAACTATGCAAGCCTTATAGATTGGTATTCGCCGACTGTTGGACAGTTACCTCTTGACCAAGCACGAGTAATTTGCCAACGTTCCAATGTATGGTGGGATGCTCAATTACGTCGTCGATATGCCATAGTAATGATAACTATACTATTTATCCTTACACTTACAGTTTTCTTAATTAGCTTGATTGGGGGTTTAACACTTGAAAAATTTTTATTAGCAGTAATAGCTCCCTTGGCTCCAGCTTACGTTTTTGGATTACGCCAATATACTGAACATAAGGAGGCTGCAAACAGGCTAGATCAACTTAGGGAAGATGCTGAGGCTCTTTTACAAGACTTAAAAAACGGAAAGTTAACCTCTCAAGATTTAGAAAGAGAGTCATATACTTTACAAACTCAAATTTACGATCACCGTCGGCGCAGTCCATTAATTCTTGATTGGTTTTATTCTCGCTTGAGACGTAGGAATGAAGAACAAATGAATAGAGGGGCTGAGGATTTAGTTGAAGAATTGAAGAAAACTCCTTAAATTTAAGCTTATAATCCTTATACGGTTGGAGAGGCAACTTTGACGACTATGGTAGCTAAACATGGCAATGTAATGATGGTAATGAAATCTAAGTTTGGTTTAAACTACATTATTCACCCTTTGCATTTTGGAGTAACTTTGCTATTTCTATATGATTACTTTCCAAAGCGTAGTTTAACGCGATCTTACCATCATGATCTTTTATAGTAATATCGGCATTAGCTTGAAGCAAAGTTTTTACCATCTCCGTATTACCCATTTTTACTGCTTTTATGAGAGCCGTTTTTCCAGTAAAGTTTTGTGAATTCAAATCAGCTTCTGCCTTTAGCAACAAGCGAACTACTTCTACATTTCCACTTTCGACTCCATACATCAATGGTGTTCCACCTGTATCTCCTTCTGTCAAATTGGGGTTAGCATTTGCATCTAATAATACTTTCACTATCTTAGAGTACCCTGCTTGAGCAGAAATCATTAAAGCGGTCATTCCATTTTGATTCCAAACACCCTTTTGTCTGTAAGCATCAACATTTATACCACTAGAAATTATTGCTTGGACTAATCTAGTGTGTCCCTCAGATGCTGCGGCAAACAAATGTGTTGCTCTCAATTCAGGTTTAGCTAATGGAATTAAGTAATCAACTATATCCCAGAAATTTTCAAATGAAGCATACATTAAGGCAGAATTGCCATAAACATCTATTTGATTAATGTCTGCACCAGTTTCAACTAATAACTGAACAATTCCTAAATTTCCTGTGCTGGCAGCCATCATTAGTGGCGTTACTCCATCTTCAAGTTGAAAGTTAATATCACATCCAGATGTAATTATTTCTCTGGCATATTGTAGATTTTCCTGTGTAATAGAATCAAACAATTCTTCTATTAATTCCATATCGATACTCATTTTTCAGTTACTTAGTCCTAGATACTAAGGGTGCAACTACTGGATTAACTCTGTATGGTAAAGCTCTTTTTTGAATTTTTTTATACTCCGCTTGAGTTGGAGCAAAAAAAGTGACAAATAAAGCAACAGGTTGATACTGATGTCCATTCTCATATTTTGCATAATTCATAATAGCTTTCCACTGATTGCTATAGCTACTACTAGCCACTGTTTTACCAGCTAGTTTTACATCTCCAATTAAGTAAGCTTTTGGGTTTTTATCTGTTGTCCGGGGGCCTCCACTCTTTATAATAAAGTCTGGTCTTGAGCCAAATAGCTTTAATTCAAAATAGCGCTGACTTATATTTGATGGAATTTCACTTCCACAAGCAAAACCATCATCAATAGGCTTTCCTAAACTTGAAACCCTAGGTTGTAACCAAACATTTTGAGTAAACTGAGGAAAAGAACCTGAAATAACTTCACATACAGCGTTAGTAAGTATATTTTCAAATTCAATTCCTGCGTCTAAAGTTCTCCCCAGAGCTTTAACAGTATCAAACGCATTGAAAGGAACTAGTTGATTTACAACAGATAGAAGAATGTCTCCAGCCACTCCTTTAACTTTATCAAGCAGATATTCTTTTGCTTGTTGTGTACTATAGGATTTTATACCTTGTAGTATATTTTCTACTTGACGCGCAGAGGCCAATTCCCCAAGAGTAATCATTCCTGTTGGATCGCTATATATGTAGGGATTGTTATACACAAACTGATAAGGATTAAAGCTTTCAGGTTCAGTCTCAATAATATCCACAGGGTCACGGCTCAAAAACAATCCTGTTGCAGGATCGTAATCCCTTGCCCTAAAGTTGTACAACCCGCTTTGTGACTCTAGCCACTGCCCTTGGAACCTAAAGTCACCGCCTGAATCATTATCTGTACCACCTACCTGTGACAAAATACTGCCGAAGGCATCATAGAGAAACTTTCCTGAACTTGCACCACTACCGTCAGCCAATCCAATCACACTACCCATCGCATCGGTCAGGTAGTACACAGCATTGCCGTTAGCATCTATTCGCATGAAGGGGCTGCTACCGCCACCATAAATATAGTTGCTGATGAGATTACCACTACCATCAGTGATGAGGTCGGTTGATTGTAGTCCTCCGCCCATTGCTGGAGCAACCAAGAATCTGCGTTCTTGCATCCCTTCTATTGCTTTAACTCGATTACCTTGACCATCGTAAATATACTGTGTTGTCTCGCCAGTAGTTTCATTTTCTACTGTTGTTAAGCGGTCATAAGAATCATGCTCTAGGTCAAGCGTTTTACCATCACGTTCAATCAGCGTTAACCGACCATCAGTGTCATAATCATAGTTTTCAGTTTCACCCGTTTCAGTGACAGTATCTAACTGATAACCAGTAGAGTAATTGAAAGTGCGATTGCCCCCGCTTGTTGATTGTACTTGTCTCTTACCAGACGCATCATAGCTATAGCTGGTTTCATTCAGCAATTGCCCAGCAGCATTGTAGTAAGATTCCTTTTCAACCCGCAGTGCTGAATCATACTCCAGTTTCACGTAAGAGCCATCTTCACGAGTTATCTTGCTGGGTTCGCCAATCCTTTCACGTTCATAAGTTACAGATGCCAAAACTTGACCTTGCTCGTTCTTATGAACAATTGATTTAATTCTATCCAAATCGTCATATTCATAAGTGGTTTTCACTCCATTTGGCAGTGTTCGTTCTTGCAAACGGTTCACGACATCGTACTTCATTGTAGTGATGCCGTTAGCAGGGTCTTTAATCCAGCTAAGATTGCCAAAAGCATCGTAGTCATATTCAGTCGTGTACGCTGTTGCAGTAGCAGATCCTTTCTCTGTTAAAGTCTTAATGCGCCCCACAATGTCGTAAGTGTAGCTAATACTGCTACCGTTAGGAGAATCAATCCCTTCAAAACGTTTATTGCTGTCGTAGCGGTAAGTTGTTGTACCTGTAGAGTCAGTCATCGTCTTGACTGCACCTTCTTCAGTATAAGTAAAACTAACAGCACCAGTGGTGGAAGAAGTTTGCGAGGTCACTTGTCCCGCATCATTATACTGATAGGTGATAGTTTCCCCAGATGGCAGTGTCTCCATTTCCAAACGGTTGTCACTAGCACGATAAGTCATCTGCTTGAAACTACTATCGCCATAGGTGACTTTTGCCAAATTGCCCAGTGCATCATAACCATACTGCAAAGTTTCACCTGTAGGGGAAGTGATCTTTGCCAAACCATCATCACCGTAGTCATAGACGTATTTGCTATTCCCCAGATCAGTAGCAGACTTCAATCTCCCCAAATCATCATATTCAAATACTCGGTCATTGCCGCCAATATCCACTACTCTAGTAGGATAATCCTTAGCTTCTTGCAGATTGCTTGCGTAGAGATATTCTGTTTTCTCACTAAATTTGCTTCCGTCGCGCAACTGATAAATTGTTTCTTTCGGCAAGTAATAATCATCAGAGACAGTTGTTGTTCTACGTTCCAATGGGTCAATTACCGTTGTTTGCAAGCCATTGTATTCGTAGCGGTAAGTCCGTATTTCCACAGTTGTGTCAACTATGGGATTATTATTGGCATCAAGAATGAGATTACCTGAAGCATTAGTTAAATATTTACCGCTTTCGGTGGAATCTAGGCGACCTGTGCGAGAGTTGTAATTGTACCGAGTAAACACCTTTAGGGTATCCACTTCTTCAATCACCCGACCACCTGCATCGTATTTTTTGCTTGTGGTTGCACCTGTCTGTAAATCCTTGACGCTGGTTACTCTTCCAGCAGCATCGTAGCTGTATTCAGTAACATCATTACCACTAGCATCCGTTTCCCTCCACAAACGCCCAGCTAAATCGTACTTGAATGTTGGTGTTCCACCATCAGCAGTCACCCAGCCCGCCAACTTGCCATCAGCAGTTAATTTGCGCTCAATCTTGCCAATGGTGGGAGCTTCCAGTTTCGTCCAATCACTACCAACACCTTCATAATCGTATTTCACCCAGATGCCATTACCGTAGTCAGTAAATTTCTCTCGTCCCAGTTTGTCATACTCAAAAGTAGAAATTTCATCATCACTGGTGTCATTAGGAGTACCATTATCTTCCACCATCCGCTTCAGCTTTCCGTTGGCATCGTATTCCATTGTTGTGATGCTGCCATCCGGGTCGGTAGTTTGAATTAAGTTGCCTAAATCGTCATATTCGTAAACTGTTGTACCAGTGGAGTCTGTTTCACTTCTCACCAAACCATTGGCATAATAGCTGAACGACTGAATAACGTTCCCTTTGCCATCCTTCATTGACAGCAATTGGCCATAACTATCGTACTTCATGATCATGGAAGCACCAGTTGGCGTTACCAGCGATGTCATGTTGCCGAACTTGTCGTAAGTGTAGTATGAGCTTCCAGGAGTGACAGTGGCACAACCGCAATACTGCTCTGTACGAGATTTCAAATTGCCTTTGTCATCGTACTCATACTTAGTTACGAGATTGTTAGCATCTGTTACTTGCAGCAGGTTGTTATTGTCGTCATATACCATACGGGTTTGATTACCGAGTGCATCGACGACACGTACAACATTACCTCTGGTGTCATATTCATAAGTGGTAGGATTCCCTAACACATCCTTGACAGTTTGCAGGGAATTAGCTGGGTCGTAGTCAATCTCTACAGAATTACCTGTGGCATTGAGCGTTCTTTTTAATCTGCCATCTTCCCCATACTCAACTTTTGCACCAGTACGGTTTAGGGGATCGATGATTTCTTTCAAATAATGGGGTTGAGTAGTATCGTAAACAAAGCGAGTCTCAAATTGTTCTTGATCCTTAACACTCACCAAATCACCCTTCGCATCGTAGGTGTACCTGATAAGTTCACCCATCGGGTCTTTAACCGCAGCAATTCTACCCTGTGCATCCCTCTCAAAAGTGACTTGTTTCCCGGCAGAACTGTATATTCCATCATCCGTATAAGTAAGCTTATTGCCGTTAGTGTCGGTTACAGTAAGCAGATCCCCAGTCTGCGCGTCGATTTCGTAAACGATACCTTCCTTGGTCGTCAGCACGTACACATTACCGAAATTCACGTCTGCGGGATTGTAATTTATTCCACCATTCAAGCCAACATACTCATCCGTCCCATCCTTCCGCAGAATCCGCGCACTCTTAACGGTCAACGTGCTAGTAACCCCTTTATCACCAACAAAAGCGGGTTTATACACTGTACTGTTAACCCCACCGATCGCACTCGCCAATCCAAATATCGGATCTACTGTGGGACGGAACGTAAAGGCTTCCCGCTTGCCACCCGGTAACGTGATATACACACGAGTACCATCCTTAAACGCCGACTGGTAGCCCAGTAGTTGCTCCTCCTCACTCGGTGGACGCAGAGAAGTCCGAAGATCAGTATCTCTAAACTCAAGCCGCCACCCATACCCAAAGTCATCGGTAATACCCGAAGTGAGGGTGTCATACGTGCGTGTCAGCGTGATCGGAATCCCGGTTACAGGAACCGTCAAATCAGTAAACGACAGCCTAAAATTCCCCAGTTTCAACTCGCCAGCAACATCAACGACTTGTTCAACTGTGCTGGCATTGTTGCCCTGGTCATAGGCAGTTAACCGCAGGATGTACGAGTCATTTTGTAACAGAGATGGATCAAATTTACCTAGTACATTGTTATTGACTGTAGTTGTACCTCGGAAAATTTCTTTGAACTCTCCACCAGCAACAGGCGCGACTTCTAGGATGTAATACTTGAGATCGTCATCGTTGATAGTACCAACAATATTGACAGGTGCAGTGATTAGACTACCAGCGATCGCACCAAGGTTGAGGCTCACTTGAGGAGGATTGACGCTATCAGGATTACGGACAATTACATCGAATGTCGCTTGGTTAGTATTACCTGCTGTGTCAGTGGCGATCGCAACGGCGTTCAAATCTCTTAATTCACTAGCTGCTACTCTGGCCATACCATTTGCATCAAGCACAACCGCATTACCATTGACTAGCAACTGTAAACCAGCAACCTTTATATTGTCAGTAGCTCTTGCTTGGAAGATTACGGTTTCACCTAAATCAACTTGATCGTAATTTGCTATCAGCCTGACTTTTGGTGCTATATCATCAGCCGCTACCACAAGGTCATACTGCTGCGGAGTGGACACGATACCATCACTGACAGATACCAGAATTTGATGCGTCCCAACATTACTAACAGTCGGGTTCCAGCGCAATCGTCCTAGCGCATCTAATGTTATGCCTTTATTGACCGACACTTGATCTAAGGTGTAGGTTAAGCGATCGCCATCCACATCCGCCGCAATAATATCATAAGCATAAGCACTACCAGGAGTGGCAGTTAACACAGGAGTAGAGCGAATCACTGGGGCATTGTTAGCTCGTGCAGTCAAGTTGAAACCTTGTGCTGCACCTAATCCACCATCATCAACTGCACCGACAACGATTCGGTAGTTACCAGCCACCGGATTCTGCCAAGTCAACAGACCAGTCGCCGCGTCAATGGTAATACCCGTGACATCCATAGGCACGTACAACAGCTGATAAGTCAAGAGATCGCCTGCATCTGGGTCAGTTGCTTGTACTTGGTAGCTGTAAGCACTGCCAGTATTTGCTACGTACACAGGAGTGGAAGTGATACTGGGTGCGTGATTGAGCGCGGTTTCGCTCACTTCAATAGTAAATGTTTGGATTATTGCATCGCCCTGACTATCAGTAACTAGTACTTCAACGGTTTGAGAGCTAATTTGGTCTCCTTGAGGAGTCCAGCGAATCATACCGTTACTGTCAATGGTCATGCCGTCTGGCTTTGTACCTAGAGCAAACGTCAGTTCATCATTTTCTGGGTCATTGGCAACAACTGTGTAAGTATAAGCCTGATTTAATGCTGCTCTTGTAACTGGTGCAGAAACAATCTGCGGTGGTGCATTAACTCCGGTGACAGTTAAAATAAATTCCTGACCAATGTACAAGCCATAAGCATCGGTGAGTCGTACTGCTACAGTATGTTCGCCAACTTGATTAGTTGTTGGTTGCCAGCGCAATAAACCAGTCTGAGCATCAATGACCATACCAGTTGGTGCATTGTCCAAGCTCCAGAACAGCAAATCGCCATCTGGGTCGCTGCCTGCAAGGTTGTACTCATAAGCCCGATCTAGGTTGGTAATTAGGTTAGGAGCAGAAGTAATGGTGGGTGCATTATTAACGTAAAAAGCAGCACTGACTACATTAATATCAAAAGATTGAGTAGCAATTCCACCGCGACCATCGCTGACATTCAGTTTGACGTGTTGAGAACCAAGTTGTGAAGCTTGAGGCTGCCAGAAAATTCTGCCACTGCTGTCGATGGTCATGCCGGCTGGGGCATTCTCCAGACTCATTGATAGTGGGTCGCCGTTCGGGTCAGCAACTTGGACTGCGTAGAAGTAACTCTGTCCTAATGCAATTTCAGTTCTAGGATTAGAGCTAATAACTGGGTTTTGATTGAGTGGAGCATTTTGTGCGTCCAGTACCTGAATTTCAAAAGATTGAGTAGTTTTACCACCCCGACCATCGTTAATCGTAATTGCAAACAATTGTTGACCGATTTGACTATCAGTAGGAATCCAAGTTAAAAGACCAGTCTGCGGATTGATGTGAGCATTACTAGGCGCAGCAGTCAAACTGTAAGTGATAGTGTCACCATCTGGGTCTTGAGTACGAGGCTGATAGGAGTATGTTTGCCCAACAGCAATCGGCTCTGTTGGCAGACCATAACCCGGCCCAGATAAAAATACTGGTAAGGAATTAAAAGGATCTACTTTAATTTGGAATGATTGTAGAGTTTGTTCACCGCGCCCATCAGCCACAGACAAAATGACATCATGCAATCCTAAGTCATTAGCCGTAGGAACCCAAGAAATTAATCCCGTTGTCGGATCAATTACCATACCATCAGGCCCAACCTTGAGACTGTAAGAAACTGGGTCGCCGTCTGGGTCACTAGCGATGGGTTTATAGCGGAACTTCTGCCCTGCCATTGCGGTTGTTGTCGGCTGGCTGAGGAAAGTAGGTGGTGAGTTAATTGCCGACCCAATAACATTGACAAAATCAATTTGTTTAATTACTTGATTATTAGCAACCGTGACCTGATAATTTCCAGTGGTCGGTGTAGTTAAAGACCAAGTAGGTTGGAGTTCTTGTACTACGGTATAATTACCAGCCGCAACATTAAATGAGTAATTACCTTGATTATCGGTGCGTGTAAATACTTCATCCCCATCGCGTTGACCATTATTATTACTATCAAGGTATACAGGAACATTGGCTAATCCTTTACCTTGAGAAATGGTGCGAATTTCAATGTCATCTAGACCCCAGCTTTCATTATCAAAAGATAAGAAGGGATTGTCTCCTGAAAAATCTAGGATTAAATTATCGCCTGAATGTTCAAAGGTAAAAGTTAAATCATAAACAGTATCTCCATAGAAGCTGTAACCCAAAGTATTCACTTCAGAAGCACCTGTACGGGGTGCATTATTGGCAGTAGAGGGAATATCAGGATGAGTATCTGGATAATTATTAGGATAAGCTTGTCCTGCATGTTGCCCAAAAGTATTTTCATACCAATAAAAATCTACATTCAAGAAATTGGTATGGAGTAGAGTAGGTCCATCCCGTACTATTAAATCCCAGGTATGTGGTACATCACCCAACCAATTCGCATTCCCATCCCAAGATTCAATGACAAACAACTTAAATGACAACGTGATTTTGTCGTGTTCGGGTAAGTCATTAAGTGTTAGGCTCGTCTTCCCTCCTCCTTGCCCATCTCTGGCATATCGCCCTAAAAAGCTGCGTTCCCCTACTGGAGTGATTTCTGTTTTCGGGTTTGACCATTCAGACAATGATTTTGTTGGGTCTTCAAAATCTTCAAAGTAAATCAGTTGTTCTTTTGGCCCACCATTATCTACATAAACTCTGCCACTAATGACTCCTGGTAGAACATCTGAAGTATTTAAAGTGAAACTTTGAACATCTACCCCACCTCGGCTATCTTGCACCTGCACTGTCACATCCTGTTGACCTACTACGGGAGTAGTCCAACTAATTATGCCAGTATGGGCATCAATGGTCATTCCTTCTGGAGCTTGCACTAGTGAGTAAGTTAAAGCATCATTATCTGCATCCAGCGCATTAACATCATAAGTGTAAGTTTTAGAGATATAAGCTGAAGTTGTTGCTTCTGAAATGATAGTTGGTGCATAGTTTCCAGCTTGTGCTTGCGTCCGTACCTGAAAAGCTTGCTCGGCAACTCCACCCCGACCATCGGTAACTGCAAACACTACATTGTATGTGCCTAGTTGTGTGCCTGTGGGAGTCCAATTAACTACTCCTGTATTGGGGTCTATCGTCATCCCTTGTGGCCCATTGACCAGTGAAAAAGTTAAACTGTCACGATCAGCATCCTGAGCAACTAATTGATAAGTATAAGGAGTATTAATTTTGGCATCAACTATTGGTGTAGAAGTGAAAACTGGTGGTCGGTTCGGTGGTGCATCAATTACAGATAAAGTATATTGCTGCTGCGTCACACCACCACGATTGTCATCTACTTCCACAACAACGACTTGATTACCAATAGTTGTCGTTTCCCAATTAATTAAACCAGTAGTAGCATCAATCGTCATCCCATCAGGGGAAACCAACAGTTTGTAGGTCAATGAATCGCCATTAGGGTCAGTAGCATTGACATC
>NZ_JACJQW010000038.1:0-63137 GCF_014696905.1 Nostoc sp. FACHB-190 | reverse complement strand
GCGATCGCCAAAAAACAGGGTTAAAACAGTCAATATGAGTAGCAAATGAGTAGCAGATAATTGCAGAGATGCTCAAAAGCTTGATTTTAAAGGCGAAGGTGATACTTCCCAATCGGAAGAAGATATTCTTAAAGCCTATAATTTAGCGGCTAATTGTTATATCACCAAGCCGGTAGATTTTGATCAATTCGTTAAAATTGTACAATCCATAGAAAATTTCTGGTTTGCGATCGTAAAACTGCCGCCGGAGTAATCGAAATGGCAGGAGAAATAATAAAAGTCTTATTAGTTGAAGATAACCCTGGCGATGTTTTTCTCTTACAGGAGTTATTAAAAGAAGTCAAGACAGCACAGGTAGATTTGCGTCCGGTTGAGGAATTGTCGGCAGCACTCAACTTATTAGCGCAAGATAGTTTTGATGTGATGTTACTAGACCTTTCTCTACCTGATAGTCAAGGGATTAGCACTTTTTTAAGGGCAACTCGTCAAGCAAGAACTACACCAATTATTGTGCTAACAGGTTTAGATGACGAAACTTTAGCACTCCGCGCTATGCAAGAAGGAGCGCAAGATTATTTAGTCAAGGGGCAAGTAACTGGTGATTTGCTTGTGCGTTCCATGCGTTATGCGATTGAGCGTCAACGGATTGAAGATGCACTGCGCCAGAGCGAGGAACGGTTTCGCGTAGCATTGAAAAATTCGCCGATTTTTGTATTTAATCAAGATAGAGAGTTACGTTACACCTGGGTTTATAATTCAATTTCTGGCTGGACAAATGAAGATATGCTGGGTAAGCATGACTCAGAACTGCTCCCAGATGCAGATGCTCAAAATTTAACTACCATTAAACAAGGTGTCCTGACCACAGGAATAGGCACAAGAGCCGAAGTATTGCTGACTACGCCCCAAGGGATTCGCTATTATGATTTGACTGTTGAGCCATTACGCAATGAGTCGCAAGATATTGTGGGGATAACTTGCGCCAGTATCGATATCAGTGAAAACAAACAAACCGAAGCAAAAATCCGCGAACAAGCAGCATTATTAGACATCACCACAGATGCAATTTTTGTGCGCGATTTAGAGAATAAAATTTTGTTTTGGAACAAAGGTGCGGAAAAACTTTATGGCTGGCAAGCATCAGAGGCTTGGGGAAAAAATGTTAGCGAGTTATTATTTGATGAATCTTACCCGGAATTTGAAGCAGCTTGGTTAAACGTCGTCAGTAAAGGTAAGTGGCAAGGTGAATTAACTAAAAGAACGAAAGCACGTAAAGAGGTATTAGTAGCGAGTCGTTGGAGTTTGGTGTGCGATCGCCAAGGTAGACCCCAATCAATTTTAACAGTAGATACGGATATTACGGAGAAAAAACGCCTAGAATCGCAACTGTTTCGCGCCCAACGCATGGAAAGTATCGGCACTTTAGCCAGTGGCATTGCCCACGACCTCAACAATATCCTCACACCAATTTTAGCCGGAGCGCAATTATTACCACTGAAGTTCCCTGATGCTGATGAACGAACCCAGCATTTATTAGAGATTTTAGAAATTAATGCCAAACGTGGTGCAGACTTAGTTAAACAAGTATTATCGTTTGCGCGGGGTGTGGAAGGGCAACGCATCAATTTGCAACCTCGACACTTAATTGTCGAAGTTGCCAAGATTTTGAAAGAAACCCTACCCAAATCGATTGATGTGCGCCTTGACTTATCACCAGAGTTATGGTTAGTTTCAGGAGATAGTACCCAACTCCATCAAGTGTTAATGAATCTCTGCGTCAACGCCCGTGATGCGATGCCTGATGGTGGTACTTTAACAATCACTGCGGCAAACTTGTTAATTGATGAAAATTACGCCCGGATGAATTTAGATGCCAAAATCGGCCCCTACACAGTGATGAGTGTCTGTGATACTGGGATTGGCATTCCAGAGGAAATTTTAGATCGAATTTTTGAGCCATTTTTCACGACTAAACCTGTAGGACAAGGCACAGGTTTAGGACTTTCTACCGTTTTGGGAATTGTGAAAAGTCACGGCGGTTTTGTGAGTGTAGAAAGCCAAATCGGTAACGGAACTTGCTTTCGGGTTTATTTGCCGAGTGTGGGTGAACAGGAAATTTTTAGCCAAGACGAAATCACACTGCAAGTTGGTCATGGAGAATTGATTCTGATTGTAGATGATGAACCCTCAATTCAAGAAATTACCAGAACATCCCTAGAAACTCATCATTATGAAACTTTAATTGCCAGTGATGGCATTGAAGCGATCGCTCAATACGCCAAAAATTCCAATAAAATTAGTGTCGTGCTGATGGATATTATGTTGCCTTCATTAGATGGGGTTACAGCCATCCGTACCTTACAAAAAATTAACCCCCAAGTCAAAATTATTGCCACCAGTGGACTCATACCAAAAGAGAAACTAGGGGAAATTACGAAAATGGGTGTCAAGAAATTCTTAGCTAAACCCTACACTGTGAATGAATTGCTACTCAGTTTGCAAGAGATTCTCAACGAAGATGGTTAATCGTCAAGCGCCTTTGCGTGAGACAAAAATTATCCACTTAATCAGCAAGCCCTAATTAACACAGCTAAAGGCAGATAAATTTGTACTTCAGCAGACTAGTAAACTTTGTATTGATACATATTTATTTTTTATAAGTATCTACAATTATTGTAACTTGTAATATCATATCCGGCAAATCAGTTATGATTAAACATGGCTTTATTGAAAAGTGATATTAGTAAATAAAGCTAATTTTAATTGAGCTTTTTTACAGGTACAAATATCAAGAATATAATAATATGAACAACAAACAATTCTTGACTATTGTTACAGCTACACGCGGCAATTATTCAGATTATTGGTTAAATCAGCTATTACAAGTAAAAGGTGAAGTTAAATTCATTTTAGTTTATCCACCTGATTTAAATATTAAGGAAATAGATGATGCTAGGGTGAAGGTTTTAATCAGTCCTTACAAAGGGGAAGTCATCCAAAGATTCATAGGTTTAATTAATGCCGAAAGTGATTATGTGATGGCATTAGACGATGATGATTTTGTACATCCTGATATTGTAGAATTATCCACACAGTACTTTCAAAGGTTTCCTGAAAGTTGGGTTTTAAGACTAAAAATTGAAAATATTAATCATTCTGATAAATCACGTATTCAACAAGACTGGGAATCTCTTCCAAATTTGGAGGAATTGGAAATTGATAAAAAAACAGCAGAAAACCCATTTCCATTTAAACAGGGAAACTACAAAGGTTTACTAGAAGTACCAATTGCTCCTTTATGTAAAGCCTTTGATTTTCGCTATGTAATTTTTCCTTGGAGAAAAAGAACTGATCAAAACGGCATTCATTTTGAAAATTTTAATAATAAAATTTGGCAAACGCAACGAGTTAAAGCAGCACTGAATGAATTATCACAAGCCATGCAAGTTTCCAGTGCGTTAAAGTGGATACCTATGTGGAGTCTGGATAGATTGCTAGGCTTGTTTATCCAAGCCAAGTTTTATCAAAAAGATACGATAATTGGTCATGCTATGCCTAAGCCAGAACAAATTAGATTTATTGTTCGGGATAGTTATTTAAAGGAAACTAGATTATATTTAATGGCAGAAATTTTGCTAGTTAAGTGTTATCCTCAGTATGGCTATTTATGGAATCTAATTGTTTGGCAAATTGCTACACTACCAAGAATCTTAGCTAGGGGATTTTTAAATAATCAGATGTCGAAGTGTCGAAACCAGTCAATCTCTAATTAGGTTTAATTCTGTCTTTCTACTTAAACAAAGTGGCTCTTCAGGAACTTTTATGGAACAGAATAATAAATAAAACCTAAATAGAGCCTGTATTTATTTTGCTGTAAATGGGTTTTAAGTTTTTGAGCCTTTCTATGAAACTGTAATTTTAATGCTCAACCATAAAAACAACCGAAGAACCAACAAAGTTTCCTAAATTAACAATTAAGTCTTCCCACTACCAATCAAATACAACAACGCCATTCTGACAGCCACACCACTAGTAACTTGCGATTGAATCAAGCTAAATTCTGGGTCATCCATTAAATCAGAACTAATTTCTACACCACGGTTTACAGGGCCTGGGTGCAGAACTTTCACATCAGGTTTGCACAGTTGCAATTTTTGTCGGGTAATGCCAAATAACTGATGATATTCCCGCAAACTAGGAAGTAAATGTGCTGTCATCCGTTCTTTTTGCAACCGCAGAGTCATCACAAAATCTGCTTCTTGTAAGGCTGGTTCTAATTGCCAATGTAAAAATAGTTGACCATTGAGTGTATCTTTTCTCTCACTATATATATACTCAGCAAATAACTTGGGTAACAAAGTCGGCGGTGCAGCTAAATGTACTTGTGCGCCACTGGCAATTAAACTCCAAATATTCGATCGCGCTACACGAGAATGTAAGATATCCCCAATGATCGCAATTTTTTTCCCCGCCAACATTTCGATATTGGGATGATCTCGGTCAACTAAAGTGCAGATCGTAAATAAATCCAGCAATGCTTGGGAAGGATGTTCATGTTGACCATCCCCAGCATTGAGTATACTAACTCGCACGCCCAAACGATCCATTTCTTGAGCGATCGCATCTGGGACACCTGCTTCCTTATGACGGATGACCATAATATCAGTCCCCATCGCCAAATAAGTCTTAGCTGTATCGAGGATTGTCTCACCTTTGGTCATCGAAGAAGTGGAAGCCGCAAAATTTAAGGTATCTGCACTTAAACGTTTTGCTGCTAGTTCAAAACTGCTGCGTGTACGGGTAGAAGGTTCAAAAAATAAATTTGCCACCACCTGTCCTTGCAAAGTTGGTACTTTCTTTGTCCGCCGTGATAGGACTTCTTGAAAACTTGCAGCCGTTTGCAAAACAGTATTGTATTCAGCAGTAGTAAAGTCAGCTAAAGAAATGACGTGATGACGATTCCAGGTGGTAGTAGGCATAAATACGTGCGTTGTGGTGTCAAGATGCAATCAATTGCTTCTCTACCAAATATTTACTTTTAGTATGCAGAGGTAATAATAGCACTTGCTTTCAACATCGAGACTAATATCGAATGGAACTCAGACTATAGAAGTCAGAATTGATCACGACTTGATGACTCATAGTCAGGACTGACGCATCGCTCTACCCGGATTTCTCACCACACCTTTCAAAGCCTGTGCAGGGGAGCAGGGGAGCTTTCAAGGGCAGGCTTTTTTTATTAGACAAAT
The DNA here is from genome assembly GCF_014696905.1 of Nostoc sp. FACHB-190. Classification (NCBI taxonomy): domain Bacteria; kingdom Bacillati; phylum Cyanobacteriota; class Cyanophyceae; order Nostocales; family Nostocaceae; genus Nostoc; species Nostoc sp. FACHB-190. Next base: position 57,888 of record NZ_JACJQW010000038.1, on the reverse strand, counting down.
TTTTGGGCTTTTAAAACCAAAATTATTGTCTGAACAGTTAAAACTACGTTTCATAATTGAGAATATTCTCAACTATTTATCGAAGGTTTAAAAACCTGCCCTTGAAAGGAGCAGGGGAGCAGGGGAGAATGAAGGTACTCTCTCCCCTGCCCCTCCGCACCTCTGCCCCTCTGCCCCATCAAACGCCTGAAGCTTGTGAGAAATGCGGGTCTCCTGTCCGAGACGCTGGACTCAGGGTAAAAAAGTCAAAAGGAAAAAGAAACAATGTTGTACCATAGAAATCATATTTGATTTTTGAAAAAAATCAGTACACCCAGATCAGGCTTCTTTCCTACTCCCGACTCCCCATTCCCTACCTACACAAATAAATTCAGAAATCAAACCGGATTCCTATAGTTCTACTAAGAAGGACTAGAGATAAAATTGACTAACCACGTTTGCGGTTACAATACAACACCAAAAATACAAATAATCCTAGTCCCGCAAGATATTTAATTGGGTCTGGGACATTGGGATTAGGCGAAAAAAAGCCTTCTATTGTACCAGCAATAATTAACATAGGTACAATCCCAAAAACTAATTGTGCCGCTTGAAAACTATAGAACTTTAACGCATCACCACGGCGATATTTACCAGGAAATAAAATTGCTCTAGCTAATAATAAACCTGCACCACCCGCAAAAAATATCGCAGGTAATTCCAAAGCCCCGTGGGGAAAAACAAACGCCCAAAAAGGATAAGCTAAATTATTTTGACCGACTAAAGTACCAACAGCACCAATTAATAAACCATTAAATACCATTAAATAAGTTGTGTATAATCCCGCCGTAATTCCCCCAGCAACCGCACCAAAAGACACCGAAAGATTATTAATCATGATGCTGCTGGATGCCAAAGGTTCAACTCCCACAATCGACCCCATCCATAATTTATGCTCATCCCGTACCTGAGAAATTAAGTGTTGTGGCACTACTAACGACATAAATGTTGGGTCTTGCCAAGCATACCACCAACCAACCACTCCCCCCAGCAAAAACAAAGCTGTAGCCAAAGCAATATAAGGAAATGTCTGCTGTACAACTAACGGTAAACCCCAACGGTAAAATTCCAGCGCCGCCCGCCATTCTTGTCGCCGCGAACCTTGGTAAATTTGGGTGTAACCGCGAGTTGTTAAAATTTGCAAACTTTGGATTAAAGTCTGACCAATTTGTTGTGTACGGGCGCGGGCTAAATCCGCCGCCACGGAACGATATAAACTGGCTAATTCCCTAATTTCTCCAGCGCGTGCTGATTTCAGTCCTTTTTTTTCTACTTGCTTTAATAAAGCATCCAAACGCTGCCAATTTGGTTCTCTGCGGGTAATCCATCGTTGAATATTCATAGAGTCGGGGAGTAAGGAGTAGCTTGGTAGAAGGGGGACAAGGAAGACAAGGGAGACACGGAAGACACAAGAAAAAACTATAAATTACATCTTCATCAAGAAATGATATGAGCAATTAGGATTCATTTTCTAAAATTTATTCCCTAACGCAGCCTAAAACCTCAATTATGTCTACATTTGTTAATTACGAATTACAAATTACGAATTACGAATTGCTATAACCTACCTTAAGATAGCCACAAATTCACAACTGTACTTTCAAGGAAATTTGGCATCATGTCGGGAAATATTGGTTCTCCAAGTCCTATACAACCACTCAGTGTGGGAAATGTTGTCAGTGCAGGTATAAGGCTATATCGCTCTCATTTGAAGGATTATTTTTTATTGGCATTAAAAGCTTATGTCTGGATATTAGTACCTATATATGGCTGGGGAAAATGTTACGCCCTCATTGCGCTAATTTCGCGCTTGGCTTTTGGCGAACTAGTTAATCAACCAGAAAGCATCTCATCAGGCGAACGCTTTGTCAATTCTAGAATGTGGCAATTTTTACTGATGACGCTGTTAATGGGTTTTTTAGGCTTAGGTATTGTGTTGGGAATGGCTATTGTATTTGGGCTGTTTGGTTTTTTGTCAGCAGTCTTAATTGGGGGATCTGGTCAACAGGCAAATCCTGCTAGTGTGATTTTATTGGTTGCGATCGCCATTATCGCAGGCATTGGAATTTTTCTGGGAGTTTTTTGGTTTTTAACTCGATTTTTCTTGGTTGATGTGCCTTTAGCTATTGAGGAAAATATTGACGCGACATCATCTATTAGTCGTAGCTGGGAGTTAACCGAAGGTTATGTGTGGCGGATTGTATTAATTTCCTTTATTACTTTTTTAATTACCATCCCAATTCAAATTCTCGTGCAGATTATTACTAGTATTCTTCAGGTGGCTTTTTTTGCAATTAGTGGAGAAGATTCTGGATTGTTTGCGCTGCTTTATTTTGTCTTAGTTCTGGCTTTAAGTTTTACTAGTGGTGCGGCAATTGTACCATTGTGGCAAGCAATTAAAGCCGTGGTTTATTATGACCTCCGTAGCCGCCGGGAAGGGTTAGGCTTACAGTTACGCGATCGCGAAATCTAAAGTAAAAATATTATTTATGCACTTTTTTAACCGCGTTAAATTCCGCACCCCCGAAAGCGTCGAACTAGAATTTACCCTCGCTGGGATAGGAAACCGTGCTTGGGCTTTGGTAATTGACTATCTGGCATTAGCTGTAATTATCTTAGTGTGCGTCTATGCCTGGATTTATGTATCTGGTCAGTTAGCTGATATTTTGGAACAACAAGAGGCTATTGGTTCACAAGTAGGACTTTGGCTAGTTGCCATTACCTTTTTACTTCTCTTCGGAATTTACGTTGGTTATTTTGTATTTTTTGAAACTCTATGGCAAGGGCAAACCCCAGGAAAACGCTTTGCCAAAATTCGGGTCGTGCGAGATGATGGTAGACCCGTTGGATTAGCACAGACAACTTTACGCGCCTTACTCCGACCTTTAGACGAATTTTTCTTTCTGGGTGCTTTTTTTATTATGTTTAGCAGCCGTGAAAAACGCCTGGGTGATTGGGTCGCTGGTACAATTGTGATTGAATCTGAAATAGCCACACCATCGGCAACTTTCACAATCTCAGAACAAGCAAAGTCACTTTACACAGAATTGCTAGATATTGCTGATTTATCGCAATTATTACCAGATGATTTTGCCGTAATTCGAGAATACTTGCAGCGACGTGGCGCAATGGCAACTAAATCAAGAGTAGCACTTGCTTCTAAGTTAACTCAACAAGTCGCAGCCATTGTTAACTTAGATAACTTGCCAGCAGTTGCGCCTGATATTTTTTTAGAAGCTGTTTATTTAGCTTATCAACACAAAGAATTTTAGTCTTATTTATTGGTATTTAACTCTTGGGTTTTGCCTGCACGAAATTTTGCGATTTAGCGATCGCCTCAGAGCAAGCTTTTCGTTGGAGAGATGAACTGGTGATTACAGAGGTTGAGAGTCAATAATTCCATTGATTAAGAATCACGAATTGATTATTAAGTATGTATTCTGCTGCTTCCAAATTTGCGATCGCCTTTACGATTAACTGATAGCTCATATTTTTAGTAGCATCAGAATTTTGATAAACAGCCAAAATTCCTGAATGTACTGGGTTGGCTTGATGCAATTCCTGGAAGTCATCACAGTTGCGTGTAAGTAGCACTCGCTGATTTTGCCTAGCGTAGTTTAGTACAACTGAATCGGAACGATTCATTAAACCTGCTGTATTAACTGTGACCACATCATAACCTGCTGCTTGTAGAAGATTGACCAAATATTTTGCCTGTGAATCCTCATCAAGCAGCATTCGTAGACTCAAGTGGGACTCCTTTTGCTTCTAAGCGATGACGTTCTTCGTCGGATTCTAACTTCAGTAGTTCTTGATGACTCTCACAATAACTAATCGCTTCATAAATAGCAGATATCGGTAAATCCCAATTTTCTGCTGCTTCCTCTGGCGACATCTGATTTACCATCATGTCTTGCCAAACAGTTGAGGCAAGTAATTTACGCCCTTTAATATAAAGTTGTTTCCGCCAACTGTGAGGACGTGCAACTAGATATTGCCAGTTATCCATCTGAGGCGTGTCTTGCAGGGATTGAATTACAGCACTGATGAGAGCAAGGCGATCGCTCACAGGAAGTTTACAAGCTTGTTCCTTCAGTTCTTGCAAGGACATAAGAAAACGCTCGAACAGGGTTTGGCATCTCAATTTTAGTATACTAATTTTCCATCAAGTTGTACTGCTTCCACTTTAGTTCTCAAAAGAGACTCAAAACTATCATTACCTTCCAAAAGAAGTACAAATTCCTTTAAAGTAAAAAGTACGATTAGCTTTTGACTGAGTGCTTTTTTTATATCAATAATTGCTGCATCCGTATAACCTGATTCAGAAATGAAAATGCCACGAGCATCACTCCTCAAAAATATTCGCATCATATGCTGTGCTACATCTCCAGGGCTTAATGCTTCTTTACACCATTTCATCTCGACTAAATACAAATGGTTGTTAACCTCAATTGCACCATCAATTTGTTGAATTATTCCTTCGTTATTTTCTCCAGTTATAGTGAAGGATTCTCTCACCAAAATATTCTCACTTTCAAAAAAAATATTTAAAATACTTTCTAGTTCTTTACCTCGCTTTTGAGGATTAGTTTCCTGATATAGCTTGATTAATTCAAACTTAATTTTTTCTCGTTTCTGTCTCTTAGATTTTAGTGCATCTACTCTTGCTTGCTCTTCGGCTTGACGTTTTTTCCTATCTTCTTGAAGATTTGACTCAATCACTTGCTGCATTCTGGTAAAATAGTCTTTAACATTGACTATCTCTCTCACCTTAGCAACTAACCCCATAGCTAGTATTTGATCGTTATCCCAACACCTAGAAAAATCCTCAAACTCAGTAACTCTTTTAACAATTTCCCTTCTTTCACGCAGTGCATCCTCTCCAGCTTCGTTAAGTCTAACTAATGTTCTACGAGCAATTTCATATTTGTTAATACTGCTTGGATCTTTCTGAAGTTGTTCGCTGATATCTGCTAAAGTTTTTTGGCTAACTCCTGCACTGGAAAAAAATATTAAAACATCTTTCTTGCTCTTACAAAGTTTAGGAATAGTATCTACTAACAGATTTAGAAAATCAGGTGTAAAATGGTATACTTGTCCGCCCATATTTTTAGTTTTTTAACAAAAATAACAATAATTTTATTTTTAAATTTTCTTTAAGAAGCTTGAATTTATAACTTTATAAAAATCATTATACAACAGAGTTTTTATAGTATAAATTATACCTCTACATATAGCAAATACATCAACTTAACCTAAGTTCGTTCACGGGTCTCAGCATCACGGCGTAATTGACGAGCGTAGGCTTGACTATCTGTAATATCAGGTCTTGAATTGATCACGCCTTCACTCTGCCAATAAGCAACAAGTTCTGCGCCTGTCTTTGGTTGATTTATTAAAACTTGCCGGACAGTCAGAACACGAAGAATATATTCAGAAAGAGTCAAATTAAGTTGAGAAGCTTCATTACAAAGCTCTTTTTCTAGGTCTAGTGGTAAATCAAGATTAATATTCATGTTCACTTTCTACTCTAATAGCCAACCGAACAAATCACCTACTGTAAGCTGTAACTCATTTGCAAAAGATGGAACAGGAAGTAACTGCTCTGCCTGATCAAATAACTCTGGTGGTTGGTTTGAGAAATATACAAATACTAATTTTTCACTAGAGTCAATAAGCCAACCCATTTTAGTTCCATGCTTCAAGGAATGCAAGATTTTAGCAATCACCTTAGTTTGACTTTGCTCAGAAGAAAGGATTTCAATTATCCAATCGGGTGCTAATGCAAAAACATTTGCTACACCCCCATTTTCATTTCGCGGAATTCTCTCCCAAAGAAACACAGATACATCTGGAACAATAGCACGTCCAGCAAAAATGCAGCGCAACTCTGGAAATGCACGCGCAATTTTCTGCGGCTTAGTGACTCCATTGATGGTGATGATTAGTTCACCTTGAATTGTACTGTGTTCACCTTGCGGCATGGGTTTCTGAATAATTTGAGCATCAATGTATTCACTAGCAGGTTTAGTTTCTGGTAGTTTGAGAAACTCCTCTAATGTCAAATTTTTGGATGGTGTCTGTACCATTGGGAACTATATCCTAAAGTAATGCGATAAACTCCTCTACACTTAAATCAATATCTCGAATAATCGCCCTCAAAGTTCCTTTAGCTAACTCTTGATGATCAGGAACAACAACTTGAGCAAATGGCTCATCTCGACGCATAATAATGTGACTGCTTTCTCTTCGCTTTTGGTAGAAACCAATTTTTTCTAAAGCTTTGACACATTCTTGCCCTGAAATGCTGGGTAGCTTACTCACACAACCACCAGAAATGTTTCAAAGTTTTCTTCTGGGATAGGTAAGCCATCTTCTTGGAGAGCTAAAATATAACCGGCGATCGCCTCTTTGATATTCAAAAGAGCTTCCTCTTTCGTTTTACCTTGGCTAACGCAACCTTTGAGGCTGGGACACTCCACAATCCAGTAGCCATCTTCGTCCCGATACATGATTACTTGCCTGATATTTTGGCTCATGTTTACAAGCTATGTATAGTCACTTCTAAATTTTATCGTTAACCAAGAGTAAGTACTGGCAGAAAGCAGGATTATAAACTGAACTACACGCTATTTAAACAATAGCTGCTTCTGCTTAGATGTTCAGAGGCTTGCCGTAGGCATTGCACCTTACATTCTCCCCATTGCATCAATCAAACTTTGCAGTTGTTAATAATGAATCTCAAAGGCAACACGTTCAATCTAGATTGCGCCGTCAATCAACACTCATTGCAACGTTAATTTTCGTAGGCGTATCATGAATTGGCGATCGCACAAATTGTGAACAAAGTTGAGGAGAGCTATTACCTATCATCCTCCGATCAAATGATTGAAATGAAGGTAATTTGGTGAGCTAATTTTTAGCATTTTATCTGGACGGTCATGATTGTTAGTTTGGCGACTAATACGTGTTTTTTGCTTGGCAATACTAATTTCCTTAATGCTGACGAAACGATATACATAATCGCTGAGAAAATTTTGCTGATTCCAAAATGACTGACCAATTTTTTGACAATAAGCAATAAAACACTCCCCTCCTTTAAGTTGCTGAATGATTTCTATTTCTGAACCGCCTTTTCCTCCCTTCATTTCAATATAGAGAATAACTTTTTTGTCCTCTGTATCAGCAATGATGACAAAATCTGCACGTTTGCATTCACCACGCTTTCCTTGAAATATCGTCTTTGGTGATTCAAAATTATCTGCCTTAATTACAATGACTTCATCATCTTTAGGCATCCCATAAATAGTTACCGAATATTTAGGATCTGTCAGTTCGGTGAGTATGACTTTCTTTTTGTCATAGTGTTCTTGCAATGGTACTGTAGCATTTTCCTGAATCATCTCTTTGAGGATAGCGATATCAGACATTACTCTTCACCCCAGACAATCGCTTCCTGAATGCGATTCATTGTTTCGATTGTTTTGTCAAAACTACGGGCTTCAATACCTAGTTGTGGATCAATATCTGCTGGTACCAGGGTCTGGCATTTTTGTCTTTTTGTTTTACCATCTGGTATTATCAGTTCTTCTTCCGCAATATAGACTTTGATTTTTTCAGCAGATATTAGTTCTTCTTGTCGATAACCTTCTTTTTCGGCAATTCGTTTGAGATAAGGTTTATCATGGTTGAGCATGATCAGTGTATTCAGTTCTTTGATAATATAATCACTGTGTGTGGTGATGAAAACTTTAATACCCAGGTTTACTAATCGAGCAAATAGCCGTGCGACGCAACGTTGATTTTCGGGGTGCAAGTTCAATTCGGGTTCATCTACCATGAGTAAATCGCCAAGTTGAGCCTCATGTCTCAGATAAAAACCAATGTCTAGTAGAGAACGCACCGCACTGGAACTTTCATCCATAGACAGCTTGACACGTTTACCCGTCGGCAAATAGTAAAGCTCATCATTGCGGGTAACTGTGTACTCACCACCGATAATTTTGGCAAAATCCGCCAGCACATCAGGATGATTTTCCGCGATAAAACTATTTTTTTTGACAATGCTTTCAAGTCGCCGTATAAAATCAACATTTTTCTTTATCGGTAGAGCATAATCTCCAAAATCTTTAAGTAGCAGTTCTACTCGATTGATATCTTGTCCAACACGACTAATTTCTTCTAGCAAGCGATTACGATCAAAATCTAAGTCTTTACGAAAAATAGCAGCCCCAGTTCGTTCGCTACTGGCGATGAAAGGGTTAGGAAAAAACTGATCAAAAATAATCTTTTTTAGTGCGTCGCTAATGATTTCTTCAAGGATTTCTGTGGGAATTTTTACTTTTTCTTTCTCAACCAGCAGAGTTACAACTAATTCTGTACTCTCTTCACTTTTGGTAATAGAAAAAAGTGATACCTCACCAGAACCAATTTTTAGATTAAATCCGCTTTTCAGAGGAATATTTTGGACATCAAGACTGATCTGAAACTCTGTTGTTTTAAATCGTTCGGCTGGTGCTGCAAAAACTTTTGATAATTCTTTAGTATAAGCCTGACAACCTTTAGTAATAATGTTTTCAGAGTGTTTGACATATTCTTTTATATCAAGACGAACTACACCGTCAGTAAGAAGCAGGTTAATCTTGTCAGTATTAATTTTGATTGACAACCTATCTTGCCAAGTAGATAAAAAGCCAAATAAGGCATAAGTAGCGTAGGTCTTTCCCGTATTATTGCAGCCACAAATTATAGTCAATTCGCCAAGTGTGAATTCGGCTTGCTTTAAAGCACCAAGATTTTTGACTTTAATTTTCATTGCCGTATTCCTTTAGCGATCATGCCCTAAAATTTCTGTCCAGCCATGCTTAAGCCTAAAACTTGTTATAGATGAGTTATCGAACTCAATAAACAAATTCCAAGCCCAGCATAGTTAATATTTGCATCGACTTGGGTGAATACACCAGAACATTAGCATTTAAATCATATCTCACCGATACTAATAAACAATCACTGTTTCATCAACTAAAAGATGTATTAAACAACAGCCGCCTCTGCGATCGCACCTTGCATTCTCCCCATTGCATCAATCAAGCTTTGCAATTGTTGGTCGGCTTTCATCACCGCTAAACCTCGGACTGTGACTTTTCCAGGGGAGTAAACAAAGCGGGTTTTCAGATGTTCTGGTAAGTTGGCTGCAAGTAAATTCCATGCAGGTTCTTCCATTGGGGTTTCTAAAATTACGTGTTGTTTGTTTTCTGGTTTGATGCGGCTAAATCCTAATTTTTTGGCTATTTGTTTGAGTTCCATAACGCGCAAAAGTTGATTGGCGGGAACGGGTAAAGTACCATAGCGATCGCTCCATTCTGCTGCAATCTGCGTGAGTTCTTCTTTAGATTTCGCCGCCGCTACTGCACGATACGCACTCATCTTTTGATCAATATCGGGAATGTAATCGGCGGGTATAAATGCGGTGAGGTTGAGGTCAATTTGCGTATCATCAACTTGGGGTATTTCTTGACCGCGAATTTCTCGAATCGCTTCTTCTAACATTTCCATGTACAAATCAAAACCGATCGCATCCATTTGACCAGATTGTTCTGCACCTAGTAAGTTACCCACACCCCTGATTTCCATATCGCGCATCGCCAATTGATAGCCGGAACCGAGTTGAGTAAATTCTTGTATCGCCCGTAATCTCTGCCGTGCTGCATCAGATAAGGTACGTTGCTTAGGATAAAATAACCAAGCATGGGCTTGAATACCTGCACGACCGACACGACCGCGTAATTGGTATAGTTGCGCTAATCCAAAACGGTGTGCGTCTTCAATTAAGATGGTGTTAACGCGGGGAATATCTAAACCAGATTCAATAATTGTTGTACATACTAAAATATCTGCGTCACCATTACTAAAGGTGAGCATGGTTGATTCTAACTCGCTTTCGTCCATTTGCCCGTGAGCGATCGCAAATCTTCCCCCCGGTATCATCTCGCGCAATTTGGCTGTCGTCTCTTCAATTCCTTCCACGCGCGGAACTACATAAAACACCTGTCCGCCTCTATCTAGTTCTTGGCGAATTGCACTGCGGACTGTTTCGGGATTTAACGGTGAAAGGTGGGTTTGAATTGGTCGGCGGGTTGGGGGTGGTGTGGTAATCAAACTCATTTCCCGAATCCCCGACAAGGACATATACAACGTACGGGGAATAGGTGTGGCGGAAAGTGTGAGTACATCAACCTGAGTTTTCAAGGATTTGATTTTCTCTTTTTGATTCACCCCAAATCTTTGTTCTTCATCCACCACCAATAAACCCAAATCGCGGAAAGATACGCCTTTCCCTAAAAGTTGGTGTGTACCCACAACGATATCTAACTCACCCGTCGCTAATCGCTTTTGAATATTACGGCGTTCTTCAGCACTGCGGAAGCGGTTGAGTAAGCCGACATTCACCGGGTAGGGGGCAAAGCGTTCTTTGAGGGTGTGGTAATGTTGCTGGGTAAGAATGGTAGTTGGTGCGAGGAGTGCGACTTGTTTACCAGAAGTCACAGCTTTGAAAATCGCGCGGATTGCGACTTCCGTTTTACCGAAACCAACGTCACCACATACTAACCGATCCATTGGCCGATCACTTTCCATGTCGCGTTTGACATCTTGGACGGCTTTTAGCTGGTCTGTTGTCGGTTGGTAAGGGAAAGAATCTTCCATTTCCTCTTGCCAAGGCATATCGTGAGGATAGGCGTAACCTTGTTGTTGCGATCGCGCTGCATATAATTTCAGCAAATCTACCGCTAATTTCTTGATGGCTTTACGGACGCGATTCTTGGTATTGTCCCAAGCCTTCCCAGTCATTTTGTGCAGTTCTGGGGCTTTATCGCCTGTGGCGCGGAACCTTGACAAAGAACCAACTTGGTCAGCCGCCACCCGCAACAAACCATCGGCGTATTGTACAACGATGTAATCGCGGGTTTCATTGTTAATCGTCAAACTTTCCAGCTTGACAAACTTACCTATCCCGTGGCTTCTGTGAACTACATAATCTCCCGGACGTAATTTATTCGGGTCAACTTGCTTGGAAGCCGCCTTCCGACGTTTGCGGATATATCCTGGCGTGGCGAGGGAATGCTGACCGTAAAATTCCCGGTCTGTGACCACGACTAAACGGAAAGTTGGCAGAATAAATCCTTCCAGTTCCGCCAAACCAGAGTATTTTAAGGCGACTGGGGTATGGTTGATTTGTAGCTTTTCAATGGCTTGGTAGTCGCGCGGGTTGGGGATAAATTGCGCCGGACAGTCGTGTTCTTGTAATAGAGAGACAGAACGGGAAGGTTGGGCAGAAATTAGCCAAATTGAGAAATTGCGATCGCGTTCTTGGCGTAATGTTTCCGCCAGCTTGCCAAACTGATGGGGTGTCACAGGTACAGAACGGCTGGCTAAATTAATCCCGTTGTTTTCCTCGGCGATTTCCGATAAATAAACAGTGGGAAATTGGGTAAGTTCAGTTAGACAATCATCAAACGACCGATGGATTTTCGGCAATTGCAGAGAACCTAAATCTAATTCCCCAGTCCCCAGCGACCATTGTTCCTCAGCATTTTCCACCCAGCGATCGCTATGGGCGTGACACTGTTCTGGTTCGTCAATGGCAATTAAAGTATTTTCAGGCAGATAATCTAAAACCGACGCAGGTTTATCAAACGCTAGACCCAAAAACCGCCGACTACCTTCTAGGAGTGCTGAGTGCTGAGTGCTGAGTGCTGAGTGCTGAGTCACCGAAGTTTGCTCAACGGGGGGAACCCCCGCACGCAACTTCTCGCTGAGTGCTGAGTCTGAGTTTGGTTCTTCTTTAAGAAAAGCTTGGAACTCAACACTATCTTTAAGTGCATCTAAGATAATCGGCGTAAAGCTGGTAGGAGTCAGCACAACCTGAGCTATTTTGTCAAGAGCAGAACGCTGGGTTGACGGGTCAAATTCTCTGATTTGCTCAATTTCGTCGCCAAACCATTCCAAGCGCACTGGCAATTCTGAAGAAACCGGGAAAACATCGACAATATCACCGCGCCGACTCCATTGACCTTCTGTTTCTACCAAAGGTACTCGCTCGTAACCCAAGGTAGTAATTTTGGTACTGAAAGTATTCAGGTCAAATTCCATGCCTTTAGTCAAGGTCAGGCTTAGAGGTGTAAAAGCCTCTGGCGGTGGTAAATGCGGCTGTAACGCCCCCGTAGTCGCAACCACAGCTATCGTCTTATTTTGACCATTAACTGATGACTGTTGACTGTTAACTGATAACTGTTGACTGATAACTGATGACTGACCCTTCACCAAATCCGCCAAAACCTGCATTTGTCCCCAGGTCATTTCCGTTTCGGGGTCAAAAGGCTCGTAAGGTGAGGCTTCGGAAGTTGGATAAAAATGTACTGTTGACCAGCCCATCGCCTCTAATTGAGCGTAGGCGCGTCCGGCTTCTTCTAGGGTCGCACAGACGACAAATAAATTCCTTCCTGAATTTTGTGCTAATGCCGATGCTACCAAGCCCTTGGGTAGACGGGGAATACCATTTAAGCGTAAATCTTGTTGACGATTGAGCTTAGAAAGTAGTTCTGTGGTGAGTGGCGATCGCGCCAAGGCACGCACAATCGAAGAAAATGCCATAAGTTCTACTAGAGGTGGAAGTCTTCAGTGATAAGAAAATCTATAGGTAGTTTATGTTCACTATTTTAAATGGGTTGACACTCCACTCATTACTTCTATGGAAGAATGAGGAAGTATGAAATATGAAGTATAAAGTATGAAGTATATGCCTATAGTCAGAGAATTTAGACATTTTCCAAGGTTAAATTCTGCGATTAGTAGTACTTTAACCTTCTACCTCCGAGTCTAGATTTTATTCTGGAGTCTTTTGCCTTTTTTGGTAAAAGCACACATCTCAGAACTTGAATAACGTTTAATACTAGATACTAGGGGTTAAGCATAGTTCGCTCCCTATTGCGGCAAATCCAAACATGTCCTCCATCACTTCTGAAATTTTAATCATTTTGGTACTAATTATTGCCAACGGGATCTTCTCGATGTCGGAGATGGCTGTTGTCTCAGCGCGGAAGGTCAGGCTTCAGCAGCTTGCTAATCAAGGAGATGCTAACGCCAGAGCAGCATTGAAACTAGCAGAATCTCCCAATAATTTCTTATCTACCGTTCAAGTCGGAATTTCCCTCATCGGTATTCTGACTGGTGCTTTTGGGGGAGCGACAATTGCTAACCGCTTGGCAGTATATGTAAAACTGATCCCCTTGTTAGCTCCTTACAGCGAACCAGTATCTTTTGGGATAGTCGTTTTAATTATTACGTATTTATCTTTGATCATCGGGGAATTAGTGCCGAAGCGTTTGGCATTAAATAACCCAGAAAGAATAGCAGCGTTTGTGGCGATCCCAATGCGGGCTTTAGCAGCGATCGCTTCCCCAGCAGTGCATTTATTGAGTGCTTCTACAGAATTGGTGTTGCGAATTTTAGGAATCACCCCTTCAGAAGAACCGCAGGTAACTGAAGAAGAAATTAAAATCTTGATTGAACAAGGTACAGAAGCGGGAACCTTTGAAGAAGCAGAACAAGATATGGTAGAACGGGTGTTTCGTTTAGGCGATCGCCCTGTCAGTTCTTTTATGACACCCCGCCCTGATATCATCTGGCTAGACTTAGAAGACACTGCCGAAGAAAACCGCCAAAAAATGACAGAAAATGGTTATTCCCGGTATCCAGTTTGTCAGGGAGGACTTGATAATGTCCTGGGGATCATCCCTGTCACCGATTTACTCGCTCGCAGTTTTCGGAATGAAGCTTTAGATTTAACAGTGGGTTTGCGTCAACCTGTATTTGTCCCCGAAAGCACCCGTGGCTTGAAAGTGTTGGAATTATTCAAGCAAACTATCACCCACATGGCCATTGTGGTGGATGAATACGGCGTAATTCAAGGATTAGTCACCCTTAACGACATTATGAGCGAAATTGTCGGTGATGTTCCCGCCGATCTCGACGAAGACGAACCCCAATATGTACAGAGAGAAGATGGTTCTTGGCTGTTGGACGGTATGTTACCCGTAGAAAAGTTTTTTGAACTATTCGAGATGGAAGAATGGGATGACGAACGCGGTAGCTATCAAACCTTGGGAGGCTTTGTCATCACCCATTTAGGCCGCATCCCCTCCGCCGCCGATCATTTTGAATGGGAAGGAATGCGGGTTGAGGTGATGGATATGGACGGTAATCGGGTAGATAAAGTGTTAGTTGTGCCAATGATTGATAAAGCAGAGGCGAAGAAAGAATCTGAGTAGAGGTTAGTGGCTAGAGGTTACAGGTTAAGTTGTTGCATTAGTCCCTAGCCTCTACTCCCTCACAAGTGTAGGTTTTTAACAGAGTGATGAGTAGCGACTCTAAAAATCACGATTTAATCAGAGTTCCACCCCCTCACACCCTTACACCCCTACACCCTAAATCAAGGTTTTTGGGGCATAACGTAAAAAACCTACACCAGTCAGCCACTCCCTACTCCCTACTCCCTAGTATTTACGATTGAGACAATCGCTTCACTTCTTCTCCACCCAACATTTCATGGGCTTTTGCCAAAATTTGGGGAATTTTCTGGGCTTGGGGACTCAGGACAAGACATTGGCGTAAATCTACTTCGTTGAGTTTATCTGCTTTGTTCCCAGGAAACCAATGACTAGCATTACCCATGAGATTGTAACGAGTTTTGGCATAGTCTACTAAGTCGTAAGCACGGGCTAAATTCCACAACCACAAAATTACCGGGATATTGATACCGCCGGGAGTGTGTTCCCAAGTGGGTAAGTTGAGATGCCAATTTTTTACCCAATCTTCGCCGAGAGTGGCGATCGCTTCTTCTTCCAGTCTTGCTAAAATTGGCGGTAAAATTTCGGAAGATTCATCTAATAACGCTAATGTCTTCAGGTGTTCATCAAAATCTTGGGGTTTGGCTGCGCCAATACTCAATGTATGCACCTGGGAATGACTCAAACAAAATAAATCATTAAACACCATCGGACTCAACGGCGCACAAAGATTCACTAATTTTTTTGGTGGGTTATATAACTTCCCTCCTTTATCCGAAGGACTAATAATAAACACACCCATATCCAGGCGAGTAGCAGCTAAAATAGCAGGCCAATTCCATTGATTAATGTAGTACCAATGCAGATTTACATAATCAAATTGATTGGTATTAATTGCCTGCACAATTAAATCTGTAGCACCGTGGGTAGAAAAGCCAATAAATCTGACTTTGCCTTCAGCTTGTAATTGTCTGGCTACATCCAAACAACCGCCAGGACGGACGCTATATTCTAGTAATTCCGCATCATTAATACCATGCAAACTAAATAAGTCTACATAATCTAACTGAAGATACTTGAGTGATTGTTCAAATGTTTTGCGGAATTCTTTGGCATCAGCAACGGGTGAAACTTTGGTTTGGACAACTAATTGTTCGCGCGGAAACTTGGGCAGAATTTTACCCAATTGCATTTCTGAGCTACCATAACCACGAGCAGTTTCAATGTGATTAATACCGAGTTCGATGGCTCTGTGAATTGTGGCTTCAAGATTTTTCTGGTTATCTGAAGGAATATCTGACCAAGCAACATCTTGCCATTTGAACTGATATCTCATGCCGCCGCAAGAAAAAACCGGCATCTGTAATTCTGTGCGTCCAAATCTTCTGTATAGCATTAGTGGATTGTGAATTTTTGGTATCAAGTCTCAGTTAAGCGATCGCTCTATCTATTTTTAAGTCCTGACACTGGTAATATCCATCGAGCCATAAAATGAGTCAGGTGTTTGGTTGTCAGATAGCGAGTTTTTTCAGTCCCACAAGACTAATTACCACATCCTACCCACTACTAGCAAGTGATTTTCAATTAAAAACATTCCATTATTTAGGGACAAGGGGGACAAAGGGGATAGTACTCTGCTTAGGTAAACAAATTAGATAATTTATTTTTTGGATTAATATATGCAAGAAATTAGACCAACATATCCCCAGGATTTGTTAGTCTAAATCTTTAAAAACCAACTATTTCAGCAATTGCTTATTGTTCTATCTAATTATGGTATTTGCACCCAGTTTATATTTGCTATTATCCAACTTTATTACAGCTGTAATCACAAACAATTAATTATAGGACTTACGCAAGAACCCTCTTAAATCCTCTTCACTTCGTGTCCTTTGCGCCCTTTGTGGTTCGTTTTTTCATGATTTTGCGTAAGTCCTGAATTAATATCTTTCGTAGCGGCCAGTCACCCAACGCCGACCGCGTGGTGTTCTTTCCCAGTGTGCTGGAACCCATCGCTGGCGAACAACTTTGCGGACAACAACAGGTTTACGTGCAGCAGGTTTACGTACAACAACAGTTCGGTAGTTATCACGTTTGATAATCACCGGTGCTGCTGATGCTTGGTTTTCGACAGCAAATATTGAAAGTGGTAAAGCTAGTAAAGCTCCAGCAAGAATACGTTTCATCATCATCTTGATATCTCCTGAAGTTTCTTTTTGTTGAGTTATCTACAGCCTGATTGAAGAATTTGTAAATTACACCCATGAGTGAAGTATTTATACCAGCTATTTAGGTATAAATTATTTTTGACTCCTCAATAAGATTGCTGATGAACTTTCATCTTCAGTTTAGAAAACTCCGCAGAAATTCGGATGTGAAAAAAGTCGTGATTATAAGGTGACTAAAGTCATAAACCAAGACGGTTGTGAGGTGGGGAGTAGGAATACTATTTCTTCCTTGTCTCCCTTATCTCTTCTGTTATACAGCCAACTTACCCCAACCGACATAAGGCAATTTCGCAGCAGTAGAGCGAATTTTATCAGCGTTAGCAACTAACTGACCACAAGCATCCCAACTACCAGAAACGAACATATTTCTAGAACCTTCACCGATGAAAACTGGGGCTGTAAAGTCACCAATCTGCACTTGTAAAGTTTCTAGATTTACCGTTACCGTTGCTTGGGGATTTGCTGTGACTAGTTCTTGTAATTGTTTGACTGTTGACCCATCCGCAGTTACACAAGGTACACCAATCGCCACACAATTACCCAAGAAAATTTCGGCAAAACTTTCACCAATTAAAACTTTAATACCCCATTTAGCGATCGCTTGTGGCGCATGTTCCCGCGATGAACCACAGCCAAAGTTACGATTCACAATCAACACATTTGCGCCTTGATACTGGGGCTGGTCAAAGGGATGTTCACCCTTTAAAGCGGTGCGGTCATCAATAAACGCATTTTCACCCAAACCATCAAAGGTAATCGCCTTTAAAAAACGAGCAGGAATAATCCGGTCTGTATCAATGTCATTACCAACTAAAGGTACAGCCTGCCCAGATACTTGTTTAATTTCACTTCCCATAATTTTCTTTGCGCCTTTGCGCCTTTGCGCGAGATAAAAAAGATTTGGTTTGTAAACGCAGAGGTAAACGCGAAGTATGAACATTTTACCTCCTGCCTTCTGCCTTCTCCTACAGCAAGTCCCGTACGTCAGCAACTTCGCCCTTAATAGCCGCAGTCGCCACCATCGCCGGACTCATCAGTAATGTGCGCCCAGAAGCAGAACCTTGCCTACCTTTAAAGTTGCGGTTAGAAGAAGAAGCACTGATTTGTCTACCTTGGAGTTTGTCGGGGTTCATCGCCAGACACATCGAACATCCTGGTTCCCGCCATTCAAAACCTGCGGCGGCAAAGATTTTGTCTAACCCTTCGGCTTCGGCGGCTTGCTTGACTCGTTCGGAACCTGGGACAACAAAGGCTTTGACTCCTTCAGCCACGCGACGACCTTGGGCAATTTTGGCCGCTTCTCGCAAATCGCTGAGTCTACCGTTGGTGCAGCTACCAATAAAGCAGACATCAATTTTTGTGCCTTTGATTGCTTGACCGGGTAATAAATCCATGTAACGGTAAGCTTCTTCGGCAATAAAACGGTCTTCTTCCGCCAGTTCTTCGGGTTTGGGGATGAATTGATTAATGCCGATTCCTTGACCGGGGGTGATTCCCCAAGTAACTGTCGGTGAAATCTCGGCTGCATCGAACACCACAACATCATCATATTCGGCATCAGCATCACTCTTGATGGATTCCCACCAAGTTACTGCTTGATCCCAGTCTGCACCTTTGGGGGCAAAGTCTCTATCTTGGAGATAATCGTAGGTGACTTGATCGGGATTGACGTAACCGCATCTCGCCCCACCTTCAATAGCCATATTACAGACGGTCATCCGTTCTTCCATGTTCATGGCTGCAAAGGTAGTCCCGGCAAATTCATAAGCGTAACCAACACCACCTTTCACGCCCAGGGTACGGATAATATGTAAAATTACATCTTTGGCGTAGACACCGGGGTTGAGAGTGCCGTTCACTTCTATTTTGCGGACTTTGAGTTTAGCGAGGGCTAGGGTTTGGGAGGCGAGAACATCGCGGACTTGACTTGTCCCAATCCCAAAAGCGATCGCACCGAAAGCACCATGACTTGATGTGTGGCTATCTCCACAAGCGATCGTCATTCCTGGCTGGGTTAATCCTAACTCTGGGGCAATCACATGGACTATACCTTGATTGCCGGAACCAATATTATAAAAAGTTAAATTATTTTCTTGACAGTTCTGTTCTAAGGCTTGAATCATTGCTTCTGCCACACTGTCAGCAAAAGGACGCGCCTGATTATCTGTAGGTACGATGTGATCTACTGTCGCTACTGTGCGCTGGGGAAACAGTACCTCCAGACCTCGTTCGCGCAACATCGCAAAGGCTTGGGGACTAGTGACTTCATGAATTAGATGCAGGCCGATAAATAGTTGTGTCAGCCCTGAAGGAAGTGTACCAACGGTGTGTAAGTCCCAAACTTTATCAAACAGGGTGCCTTTGCTCATATTTCAATCGTTGTGTAACGAGTCAGAATTTTTATCGTATCAAAAAAGCGTCGGACAATTTTAGATTTTAGATTTTGGATTTTGGATTGATTTCACAGATAAATTCGGAATTTTACCTTGATGGAATCATTGCTTTATGTCTTGCCTTTAGGCTGAAGTTTGTGTGTTGACAAATGCTAGACAAGAGTTGGATTGAAATTGGAGAAATTGATGCAAAATTTTTTTGAGGGAATTTTGTTTCACCATTTGAATGGCGATGTTCACATCTAACCATTCTCGCTGTCTCTGCCCAGCTTCGGGATAATCTTCACTCAGCATTTCAACTAACAATAAATACATCTGCACTCGGTAGATTTTGCCGCGTTTGCGGTATCTGTAACTACCTACGGCGTTGACATCTACTTGTCCAATGATCCCGGCTTCTTCCCAAGCTTCTTTGGCGGCGGAAGCAGGCGGACTCATACCTTTGGCAATTCCGCCCTTGGGAATTACCCAGTTATTGCGATCGCGGGTTGTAATTAGTAATATTTCAATGGTGCCGTTCTGCACTCTATAAGGAATGACCCCCGACTGCTGGAAGATTTTGCTGATTTTCTGATTCATGAATTTGTACTAGTCTTTTTACTCAGCACTCAGCACTCAGCACTTTCATTATGCTGGCTTATGATCTAAACGAATTGCTGCTTCTAAGGCTGCTTTTTCTTTAGCGCGGCGGGCGTAAGGCTGTAATTGAGAGCGATCGCAGCCTGTTAAAATAGTCAAATCATCTAAACTCACACCTCGCATTAACATTTCTACACACCATGTTTGTTGTGCTTGAGCAATTTCTGGTGGTTTACCTTGGGGTGTTAACAATCCTTGAGTCCAAATCTCCCAACGTTGCAGTAATTCTGACTCAGAAAGAGAATTACCTACATTGTCAATAAAGATTGCTGGATGATGATCTTTGCGACTTTTCAGCCATTTAATTAAAGGATTGTTGGTATAGGAACCGTAGTGTTTACCCAAAATCCACTGGTTCACAGGAACTTGGCGGGGTAAGGTTGGGGTGGTGATTTGCAGTATTAGTCCTTGAGTATCGGAAATTTGGTGCGATCGCTGCAAGTAAATTATCTCAGCAGCAGATAAACCAGCACCAAATAACAGGTATGCTAAAGCATAATCTTGTATTCCCGATTTTCTGGAGTTTTGCAGAATTTTATGCACTAAAATCGCAGGCAAATCAGCCACTTCTTTGATAATTACCGCTTCTTTTGTTAATTGGGGAACAGTAGACATCGCTCCATGTAAAAACAACTCCACTAAATTCTCTAAAAAATCATTTCGATCTTCCCATAATTCATGAAATTCGCTTGTGAATTCAATCACCGCATACCCTAAAATCATGCCATTCAGCAAGCTGGCTAATTTTTCTGCCGGCAGATAGGTGTTTATGTCTCCCTGTTGGATGACAGTAGCTAAATACTGCGCTACATAGCGGTTAGCTTCTGTTAATCCTCTCCCCAAAGCACGGCGATTTTCAGCAGGAAATTGGTCTGCTTCACCCACCACTGACCGCACAAACTCTGGGACTCTTTCTAATGTATGTAAGCTATCACTTGCATAATCTTTCAGGGCTTGATAAACGTTACCCGGAGGAGTAGCCCGTTTGACTAAAGACTCTCCCAAATCCTTAAATGCTGCTGATTCTTCTAATACTGCTAAAAGCAGCCCGTGTTTATTACCAAAATGGCGAAACAACGTCACTTCATTGACTCCAGCTTTTTCGGCAATTTGGCGAGTAGTAGTACTACTAACTCCTTGTGTAGTAAATAATTCTAGTGCTGCTTGGATCAAACGTTGACGGGCTGAGATTGATTGAGATGCCATAAGAAATAATGCAAGTGGCACTTGCATAAAAAACCAATAGTTGTTACGATGCCTAATGTAAGTGATACTTGCTTAAGTTCACTGTAACGAACTAGTTTACAGAAGGGGGAAATTTCTTGGGAAAGTTTACCCAAATTCCAGCAAATCACTTCATGATCCATCAACGGAAATGTTTATGACTGCAAAATATCTGGCGGTTGCTTCTGAGACACGAAATTCACCTCGCCTCAGATGGGTGAATGTGGCTTTTTTTGCAACTATTCACGCCTTAGCTATGTTGGCTCCTTGGTTTTTTTCTTGGTCGGCGCTAGGATTGCTAGTGTTTCTCCATTGGCTGTTCGGGAGTATTGGCATCTGTTTAGGATATCATCGACTATTAAGCCATCGGAGTTTCCAAGTACCCAAATGGTTAGAATATGCGATCGCCATTATCGGAGCCTTAGCACTTCAAGGCGGGCCAATTTTTTGGATTGGTGGACATCGCCAGCACCATGCCCATACAGAAGATATTAACTTAGATCCCTACTCTGCCCAGCGAGGATTTTGGTGGAGCCACATACTATGGATTATGTATCCCCGCCCAGAGTTTTTTGACTATGAAACTTATAAAAAATATGCCCCAGATTTAGAAAGACAACCTTTCTATCGTTGGCTAGATCGCTACTTTTTATTGTTGCAAATTCCCTTGGGATTATTCTTATACGCTCTAGGCGGCTGGTCTTTCGTAATCTACGGAATGTTTGTGCGAGCAGTATTATTGTGGCACTCCACTTGGTTTGTTAATTCTGCATCACATTTGTGGGGTTATCGCACCTTTGACGCGAATGATGGTGCGCGTAACTTGTGGTGGGTATCAATCCTAACTTATGGCGAAGGCTGGCACAACAACCATCATACTTTTCCCCATGTTGCCAAATCTGGATTCCAGTGGTGGGAAATTGACATCACTTGGTGGAGTATTAAAGCTTTAAAAAGTTTGGGTTTAGCGAAAAAAGTCATCTTACCGCCACCGCAAATTGCAAATCAAAGATAATAATCTTGAGTGGGAGTAGGGAGTAGGCAGTGGGGATTAGGAAATACTATTTCTGACAGCAACTTAGTATGAAGAAATTGAGTGAAGGGATATAAGGGTTTTGGATACATACACCCCTATACCCTTACACCCTTTCCTAAACTGTTGCTTTTTCGTTTTCATCCGTAATTCCTAAAATATTCTGACTCCTAAAGCCTTACACCTAAATTATGGTAATTTATAGCTGGCAACCCGGACATTTAATTGTCCTTGACTGGGATTTTTGCTAAAAATAAATGCACCTTCTTCCTTCTCGCCATCAGATAAAAAATCAATTTGTTGCTCTCCCGTTTCCACCACTTGATCAGCAAATTTTAACTCAGCAATAATCTGCACGGATTCAGCAGTTTCACCACCCGTATTAACTATTTCAAAGGGAACATAAAATTTCCCATCAATTTCTCTAATTGCTGATTTTTGATTTACTGACAAAATAGGAGGCTGATTTTTTTCATTCAGCCATATATACCCCACTAAACTAATTACAACTCCCAGAATAGATAAAGCTATTCCAAATGTGATCCACTCAGCTAAAGAGCGTTCTGATTGTGATTCTGTTTCCATCATATTGCTAACCTACCTGCCGCGCCGCCAATAGTCGCAGGTAATCCCAAAACTAAAGTATGTTCTAGCCACATCATCCAAGTGTCTGATAAAGTGAGCTTTTGAAAGAAAAATAACATTGCGCCACTAGCAAGCAAAGATACTAAATAAGATATGGTAGTTTCACTCAATGGGCGTTGAAAAATTCCTTTTTGCTGTCTACGTTTTTTTTGGTCGGAAAAACCAGCTTGAAAGACAATAGCGTAGGAAATTACTAAAGACGCAGCCATTAACACCCATAACCAAGGCGGAGAAATAGCCGCCGCTAACATAGGAACTTCGTCGGTTGGTGCAATGTTAAAAGCAATCACAGTTGCACCAATCACAGTTGCACCTAAGTCAGCGAATGTGGCGTGTAAATTATTTTTATGAGTGGCTGATGTTGAATTATTTTGATTACCTTCTTGGAGAAATTGGTTAGCTAAAGCTACACCGAGAGTAAATGGTAATCCTTCATAGACTACTTTTCCCAATGATTCTTTTAAGGATGTTGCTGGGGTAATTTCTTGCAATAACCACAACATAAATGCCGCACACACAAATCCAATGGCCATTGCTTCTACAGTATCTATTGCGGCTTCATCCAGTCGCCAAGTATTTCGGCGTTTCCGAAATCCCTCTGTATAGTTGAGTAAAAAAACTACAATAAACATTAAGGCGATCGCTATTGCAATTAATCTTGGTTTTGCTAATGAACCAATCCACCATACTTCCATTGTATATATTAGTGGAATCCCAAATAAAAAACCTCCACAAATACCACGGACAATATCGTTTATTTCTCGTTTCCAGGCATTTTTATACTGCTTTTTTCCCACTACTAATACTTACCTAATTATTTTGTTGTCAGATTTATATGTGTTGTCATATTTCTCATAAACTAGAGATTCTCCGCATCTATCTTAGGTTACGCTAAATCAATTTCACGCCTTCATGATGCAGCAACCAACGCTTGCGTTCTAAACCTCCTGCATAACCAGTAAGTGCAGCATTCGCACCCACAACTCGATGACAAGGAAGCACAATGGCAATGGGATTAAGTGAATTCGCCATCCCAACAGCGCGATATGCTGTCGGCTTACCAATTCTTGCGGCTAACTCCGCATAAGCAATAGTTGTACCCCAAGGAATCGTTAGCAATGCAAGCCACACTTGCTGCTGAAACACAGTCCCACCAGTGTTGAGGGGAATATTACTTAAACTGGTGCGCTGTCCTGTAAAATATGCTTGAATTTTATTACTAATACCTTGGGGATTTTTGATATATTCAAAATTAAAGTTCCCATAACGCTTTTGCAGCAACTTCAGCATTCTTGATTCATAATCTGCAAAGTCCAAAGCGCAGAGTTTTTCACCATCAGTCACAATTAAAATTGTGCCGATTTCTGAATTTATTTTGTCAATGAATAATTTCATAGTTTAAGGCTGATTTTAAAAATTTAATTTTGTTGTATGATTCCAGCTATCAAAAGGCTCATATCCCTGATTTATTGAAGAAGTCGGGGATATGTTTGTTGATAAAATCTACAATAGACTCAAGTATGACAACAGAGTAAAATTCTGAAATGAAGACGCTGGCTAAATGGTCTGTTGATGATTACCATTGTATGATTCAAGCAGGAATTCTGCGCGATCGCCATGTGGAGTTACTGGCGGGTGAAATTGTTGAAATGAGTCCAGAAACACCAATTCATTATAGTACTGCCAAAAGAGGGGCGAAATACTTAGAAAACTTATTGACAGGTCAAGCTGATATCCGTTTCAACGGCCCAATTACCTTATCTAACTCAGAACCTGAACCGGATATTGCAATTGTGCGATTACCAGAGTCTAACTATAGCGATCGCCATCCTGCACCGGATGATATTTTTTTTATTATAGAAGTCGCTCATACTAGTTTAAAGAAAGACTTGGAACTGAAAACATCACTTTATGCAGATGCTAATATTCCAGAATATTGGATTTTAAGCTTGTCAACCAAGGAAATAATTGTTTTTCGCTATCCCCAAAACGGTCAGTATACTTCAGTAGAAACTATTGCGGAAGGAACAATTACGCCATTAGCATTTCCTGACATTCAAGTATCAGTTAAACAGCTTTTGGGCTAAATTTTGTCCACGATAGTAGTCATGTTTAATATGTGAATAAAGGTGAAGACAAGAATTTATAAGAGTTTGAGAGAGTTGATACATATAGCGTTTCTTATTCTAGTGAAGTACAAGCAAGAATAATTAACCGCAGATGGACGAAGATAGATGCAGATAAATTTGTACCTCAGCAGACTAAGAAAGGCGATAAGCCCTAAACGCTGAGAGATTCACAAATGATTAATCTACAAAGTGTAGGTAAAATCATTGACTAACATCCCAGGTACTAAACTACCGCCTAATTTACGGTTTTCATAAGTGTCAACTTCGGGAATAAATTCTTGAAAATTAGTGAAATCAACTAAATTTTCTCCCCAAAACCTATAGAGGCTGTCGTCAAAGCGGAGATTTTCGATGGGTGCAATGATTTCGCCATTTTCCACCCAAAAACAAGCGTAACGGGTCATACCTGTAATTCTACCTGTGGGGCGATCGCTCCAATTTAAATAATGCAAATTCGAGACGTATAACCCTGTATCTAAGCTAGATAAAATCTGCTCAAATCTTAAATTTCCTGGACTGATTTCTGGCGTGCGTAAGGTTTCGGAACTGTTAGCACCATTAGCAGTTTTTTGATATTCTTTGGCAGTGCGCGAGTTAACTAAGCTATTTACTAATAAGCCATTTTCAATTATCGCTAACTCTGGTGCTGCCATTTCACCTAGTTCATTAAAACGCGGTACTAAGCCTAATTGAAAGTTTTCTTTTAAGCTAAATTTGGCAGATAACTGTTTTTCTTTACGAGATAAAGCGGCTAAAGCACTATTCCCTTGTTGGATATCTGCTTCACTGACAGCACCCCAAGATAGCATCTGTAATAAATCAGCCACAGCCGCAGGTGCAAAATAAGTTTTATACTGACCTCTAGGTAATTCTTTGGCTGGATGCGACAGCAAATTAAGTTGCTTTTTGGCTTCGTTGATTTTTGCGGCGTAACTTGCTACATCCCAATTATTACCAGCAAATGTACCTTTAACAGCTTTACCCGAACTGATAAACAATGAATAATCTAGTGTGAAAGTATCAGTCGCAAACCAATGTTTTTGCCCGCTAGAATCACCATAGGCTTTAATTACTATTCCACCCGCATAAATGCCTGTAAAATCGAGTTCTGTGACTTCTGCTAAGATGCTAGAAACTACATCTTCTTGCGCTAATACATTACTATGATGAACTTCCCGACTTGTATTATTGCCTGAAGGCAAAACTAAATAAGGGTCAATTGGTAAGATAGTTATTTCATCGCGTAATTCTTGTAAGGCTTGATGTGCTTTTTGCCAATCTTTTTCCGAATTTCCGGTAAAGGGAAACTGTCTAGAACTACTGCGTTGTTCTGCCATTAAAGTTAGTTCAATTGACCCATCAGCTACACAGCCAGTTTGTCTAACTTTCGCATGATTAAACCGCGTAAATTGACTTTGTTCACTGCTGAGTTTCAGGGTAAATTCCTCATGCTCTAATTTTTTGATGAGCAGAGTTTCTAACAACTGATTAAAGCTAGATTCTAAAGCAGTTAATTCTTGTTTCATTGGTATGACACACTTGACAAGGAAAATGAGATGGAAGCAAGGGCGATAATAAATAACTCAGCACTCAGCACTCAGCACTTTCTTCAACTCCCTCCCCCAAAGACTTCAACATTAGCAAATACACAAACGGGTGAACCATGTCCTACCCAAATTGCTTGATTTGGTTCGCCTTTACCACAGTATGGAGTGCCGTACATTTGCCAGCTATCTTGATTGCCGATTTTGATTAAGCTGTGCCAAAATTCTGGGGTTGTGGCGCGATAGTTGGGGTTGCGGAGGGTTTTGGTGAGTTGGCCATTTTCAATTAATTTGGCATATTCGCAGCCAAATTGGAATTTATAACGGCGATCGTCAATTGACCAAGAACGATTTGATTCCATGTAAACGCCATGTTCTATGTCGCTGATGATTTCTGGAAAGGTGGCGTTTCCTGGTTCTAGGTTTAAGTTTGCCATGCGGTCAATTGCTGGTCGATTCCAGGAACAAGCACGGGCGCAAGCCACCCCAGGAACTCCGGCTCTCGCTTGACTTTCTAAACTGCCTAAACCCCTTTGTAATACGCCTTCTTTAATCAAAAATTCCCTTGTGGCGACTGCGCCAGTATCATCAAAACCATAGCTGGCATACTCACCCGGCACTGTGGGGTCAAAGGTAATGTTCATTAATGGCGAACCGTAGACTAGCTGACCAAAATCTTGGGTGGAGACAAAGCTACCGCCAGCATAGTTGCGCTCATCGCCTAAAATTCGGTCGATTTCTAGGGGATGTCCGACACTTTCATGAATTTGCAGCATCATTTGGTCTGGGGCTAAAACCAAGTTGGTGCAGGTATTGGGACATTCTTCGGCGGTTAACAGTTCTAGGGCTTGTTCTCCTACTTGCTGTACCCGTTGCCATAAATGTTCCTGTCTTAAAACTTCCCATCCACCTTGATAACAGTGTGCCTGCCAACCGTTGTTTGTACGCTGTTGGACAATTGCGCCGTCTTGAGCGATCGCACCATAATGGGTTCCCAAGGAGATAAACTTTTGATATACTTCTGAACCATTGCTGCTGACAAACCAGCTTTCTCGCTCGCTTGTGCTAATGCTGGCTGTGGTTTGCACAATTTTGTCGTGTACTTTTAGCGTCCGGCACATCCGCACCAATAAATCATTAATTTCTCCGGGACTCAGCGTGTCTAAGGGTTCCAACAGTGGCGAATTGTATTCACCAACAACCTTGGGACGTTCGGTTTCTTTAAACGGATATATCCACCATTTACTAGCGGCGAGTGCTTGTTTATAGGCGATTTGCGCCGCCGATTCTAAAGATTCTAGCTCTAATGAGTTGGTAGCCGCATAACCCAGACAGCCATTCACCAAAACTTCGATCATGGCTCCCTCGGTGGTAGATTTACCGTTAGCTTGGGGTATACCATCCCGGACATAACGGTTTGCAGCTGTTTCTCTGACGGCTCTGATCCCAATCCAATCAGCCGGAATATGAAAACTAGCGATCGCTTTTTTTAATTCAGACCACATAATAATTGAAAGGTAAATTTCCTGACTTTGTAATTGACAATTGCGTTTTTTTATGAATGTTTTTTCTTCTATATTAGCTATCAACTAACCAGATATTAGGCAAGTTATGTAATATACTCTGCTTTTCTCGCCAGCCAGAGAAATTTTATGTTTTTTAACAAAATTGGTTGTATTTGATACTAATTTATATCCTGTAACTTTTACCCTAATCGATGTAAACTATCAGACCTGACCAGCTTTTTCAAGACTGTTCTGACCACACAGTCTCAAAGTTAAATTTAGTGCAATAATCCAGAAACCAGCAATTAATCAAGAAATTGGGAAATTCAAGAGAAAATTGCTTGCTAAGTAATGTCATGGAAACATAACATTACGCAGGAACTTAAGTTTTTGGTGATGAAAGTTTACCAAAAGAACAGCTTTTGTATTTGAGTTTTTTTCCTCAAAAAATTGCAATGTGAAGTTTACAAAAGCTGAAATATGGTAATAATATTTGATTTATCAAACAGAATTCAGGAGTCAGAATTGAGAATTGAATTATGTGTGACAATTACTAGATAGATTACTATCTAATTAGTTCGTTGCGCTGATTAATTGTTGGTTGAGACTGGGTGTAAGGGTTTTTCCCATTAAAAACCTTAATCATGAAAACTATTGTCATTAGAGACGTTGTATACAACGTCTCTACTTTTTTGGCTTGGTATAGCAATCTAAGCATCGATGATCACTAGTTCCTACTCAGCACTCAGCACTCAAATTAACTCCTATGCCAGCGCGTACCTTCAGGACTATCAATTAAGGTAACACCTTTGGCTTGTAATTCATTGCGAATGCGATCGCCTTCGGCAAAATTCCGCGCTTTCCTCGCGGCTTGGCGTTGTTGAATTAAATCTTCAATTTCCGCATCACTTAAACCATCATTTACAGTAGTTTCAGCTTCTGGCTGGGCGGTTAAACCTAAAACCTCTGCTAAAGTAACGAGTGTTTGCCATTGTTTTTGCAGTTCATCGGCGGGTGTGTCAGTTTTGCCTTCATGAACCAGGATATTTCCTTCACGGCGGAGTTCTTTGGCTAATTCAAAC
Organism: Nostoc sp. FACHB-190; assembly: GCF_014696905.1. Classification (NCBI taxonomy): domain Bacteria; kingdom Bacillati; phylum Cyanobacteriota; class Cyanophyceae; order Nostocales; family Nostocaceae; genus Nostoc; species Nostoc sp. FACHB-190. Next base: position 29,082 of record NZ_JACJQW010000038.1, on the reverse strand, counting down.
AACACCGATACCCCACCAGGGAAGTTAAAGTCATCGTTGACAGTTTCTTTGAAACGTTCCACAAATTCAGGGAGTAATGAGGGATTTTCCACTCCCCACTCCCCACTCCCCACTCCCCAATTTAGTTGTTTACCGTATTGATGACCAAACAGTAAACCTTCTTTGATGGTGTGCCAACCGTTGGTAGCGGCAGCGATCGCATCATCGGTAAAATCAATAGGCTTACGATATTGCGCCATTAGGACAAACAAGCGTACTGCCATTGGATCAACATGGCGATCGAGTAAGTCGCGGATGGTGGTAAAGTTGCCCAAAGACTTGGACATTTTCTCGCCGTCCACCTTGACCATGCCGTTGTGTAGCCAGTAAGTTGCTAAAGGCTTACCTGTGACGGCTTCCGATTGAGCAATTTCGTTTTCGTGGTGGGGGAAAATTAAGTCAGCACCGCCAGCATGAATATCTATTGTCTCACCCAAGCGATCGCGCACCATCGCCGAGCATTCAATATGCCATCCCGGACGGCCAGCACCCCAAGGTGATTCCCACGCAGGTTCACCGGGTTTGGCGGCTTTCCACAAAGCAAAATCAAAGGGGTCTTTTTTCTTTTGATATTCTGGGTCTTCTATATTAACGCGCTCGCTGGCTCCAGCCTGCATATCTTCCAACTTGCGACCAGAAAGCTTACCATACTCACCAAACTGGCGCACAGCATAGTAAACATCACCATCAGAAGGGTAAGCAAAGCCTTTATTTTCTAATTCATGAATTAATCGCTGAATCCCGTTCATTGTATGTGTCGCGCGGGGATATTCATCAGCTTCTTTAATTCCTAAGCGTGCCATATCTTCAAAATAAGCTTTGATGAACCGTTCCGCTACAACTTCCATTGATGAATGTTCTTGTCGGGCGCGATTGAGAATTTTGTCATCAACATCAGTAAAATTCTGCACATAGCGCACTTCATAACCGATAAACTGGAGATAGCGGCGCACAACATCCCAAACAATGCAAGCTCTAGCATGACCCAAATGACAGTAGTCATAGACCGTCACGCCGCAGTAATACATCTTAACCTTGCCTGGTTCGACTGTTTTAAACGGTTCTTGACGACGGGTGAGGGTATTGTAAACAGTTAGGGTCATAACAGAGTAATGCTGCAATAGAGGGATACGCAATAATAGGGTAAAACAACTGGAAAGTTTATCCAGCATCCCTATGCTAGTGTTTTCTGGACTATCTGCGCTACCCTTTGTAAATGTTAGAGAAATATGAGTGAAAAGAATTTGGATAAGGCGTATAAGGATGTAATGATTTTAAACACCTACACCCCGACACCCTGATTTCCTTACACCCGATCCCAACGGGTAGCCGCAACTTAGAGAAGTTTTTTATTTTTTTGATTTGTTTGATAACCGCGTTATGCAATCAGCAGTGAATTCTGAATCTCAATCAATGGATGCGCCAAAACAAGGTTTACCAGTCACAATTATTACTGGATTTCTTGGTAGCGGCAAAACGACCTTACTAAATCATATTCTCACAAACCAACAAGGTTTAAAAACTGCCGTGTTGGTGAATGAGTTTGGTGAAATTGGCATTGACAACGAGTTAATTATTGCCACCGATGATAATAACAATATGGTGGAATTAAGTAACGGTTGTATCTGCTGCACAATTAATAATGATTTAGTTGATGCCGTTTATAAAGTATTAGAACGGGAAGAAAAACTAGATTATCTAGTCGTAGAAACCACCGGACTAGCAGATCCGCTACCAGTTGCATTAACATTTTTAGGCACAGAACTGCGAGATTTAACTCGCCTAGATTCGATTATTACTGTTGTAGATGCAGCGAATTACAGCTTAGATTTATTCAACTCCCAAGCAGCTTACAGCCAAATTGCTTACGGTGATGTGATTTTGTTGAATAAAACAGATTTGGTTGATGAAGCAACTTTGACCCAGTTAGAGCGAAAAATCAACGAAGTCAAAGAAGGTGCGAGAATTTTGCGTACCAAGCGATCGCAAATACCATTGGCTTTAATTCTCAGTGTAGGATTATTTGAGTCTGACAAATATTTTGACACCGTTGATGAGCATGATCATGATGATCATGACCACCACGACCACGACCACGACCATTCAACCTGCGGTCATGACCACCACGACCACGACCACTCAACCTGCGGTCATGACCACCACGACCACGAGCATCATCACCACCATCATTCCGACCACTTAGAAAATGATGGCTTCACCTCCATATCCTTCCAAAGCGACAAGCCATTTTCTATCAGAAAGTTCCAATATTTCCTGGATAACCAGCTACCCACAAACATTTTCCGTGCTAAGGGTGTAATGTGGTTTGATGAAAGTCCCAAACGCCACATTTTCCACCTCTGCGGTAAACGCTTCACCTTAGATGATGACGAGTGGAAAGGTGAACCCAAAAACCAGCTTGTGCTAATTGGTCAAAATCTCGACCGCGAAACTTTACTAGCACAAATAGAAAACTGCATTTGTCTACCTTCCGTCAGTCGTGGTAAAGGCTTCAAAAAGTAAAAAGGAATATTTTTGACTTTTGACTTTTAACTTTTGACTTTAACTTATGCGCGTTATCATCCAGCGAGTGAAATCATCTCAAGTCACTGTTAACGGTGAAATCATTGGCAAAATCGGCCGAGGCTTAAATTTACTCGTAGGTATTGCTGATACTGACACAGATGCAGAACTCGACTGGATGGCGCGTAAATGCTTAGAATTGCGTCTGTTTCCCGATGACGCAGGTGGAGACAGATGGCAAAAATCTGTGCAAGAAATTAACGGTGAATTGTTAGTAGTGAGTCAATTTACCCTTTATGGTGACTGTCGCAAAGGTCGCCGTCCGTCTTTTGACCGTTCCGCACCGCCTCAAACCGCAGAAGATTTATACAACAGCTTTGTTAACAATTTACGCGCCAGTGGTTTAAGGGTAGAAACAGGCAAATTTGGCGCAATGATGCAAGTTTCCATCGAAAACGACGGCCCTGTAACCTTATTACTAGAAAGGTAACTTGGTCAATGGTCAACAGTCAAAAGGCAGAAGGACAAAATTTCATACTTCACACTTCATACTTCACACTTCATACTTCACACTTCATACTTCATAGACTACTGAGTTCTAAATGATGAGAGAATATTAAATCGACGATCACAAAACTTTAAATTCTTTTATCATGGCAAAAATCCAGTTTTCTAGAGGTGTTAACGAAGCAGTAGTACCAGATGTACGTTTAACGCGATCGCGTACTGGTGATACTGGTACAGCAACCTTTATTTTTACAAATCCCACAATTTTAGAGCAAGGCAATACAGATGAAGTCACCGGAATGTATATGCTGGACGAAGAAGGCGAAATAGTTACCCGCGAAGTTAAGGTAAAATTCATCAACGGTAGAGCAGAAGCCTTAGAAGCTATTTACATTATGAAATCTTCTGACGAGTGGGATCGCTTTATGCGCTTTATGGAGCGATATGCTGAAGAAAATGGTTTGGGATTGAATAAATCTTAAGCAACCGACTGAAGTATGAAGTGTAAAGTGTGAAGTGTGAAGTATGACGTATGAAATAGTAAGTATTCAGAATTCAAAAGTCAGAAGTCAGAAGTAATCACAGTTATACCAATCTTATTTGAAGCTGCACATTATTTTACCCCTCCCTAACCCTCCCCTTGTAAAGGGGAGGGAACTAGATTCTCTTATTTTCCCCCCTTTCCAAGGGGGGACTAAGGGGGGTAATTGGTTTTTAAGCTGATGTGCATTTAAACTGGGATTTTTGAGAGCTATACTCCTTGCTGTGTCGAGATTGCCCGCTCAATTTTAATGCTGAACAGCTTATATAGCAATCCTACCCCAAATGTGAGAAAATACTTAGATAAAAATCCTTGTTTTATAAGCGTTTGAGGCTTTTTGAACTCTCACATATCAAATAGGATTGCTATATGCGTCTTCATATTAAATTGGTATTAGATAAATGATGGTTCTAGACTATGATAATTTCTACCTAGCAAAACCTTGATTTACAAAATATTCTGGATTCTGACTCCTGGGTTCTTATGAAATAAACGCTTTAGCCTTCATTCTTCATCTTTTTTGTCAGTGAAACTCATTCAAAATTTCAACTCGGATGATGCAAAAACCCCATCCAGATACAGCAGCAATGACAGTAACTTGCGCTATAGTTACCGTCAGCGACACCCGCACCTCAGAAACAGACAAAAGTGGACAACTAATCAAGCAATTATTGTTAGGTGCAAATCATAGCATTGCCGCCTACACAATCATTAAAGATGAGCCAACGCAGATTCAAGCACAAATAGAATCGCTGGGTAAAACTGCTAATTTAGACGCAATAATTTTCAATGGTGGTACAGGTATTGCACCCAGAGATACCACTTATGATGCTATCGAAAAATTATTAGAAAAAACTCTACCGGGATTCGGAGAGGTATTTAGATTTTTAAGCTATCAAGAAATTGGTTCCCGTGCGATCGCTTCTCGCGCCGTTGCTGGGGTTTATCAAAATAAATTAATCTTCTCTCTTCCTGGTTCTAGTAACGCTGTGCGATTAGGTATGGAAAAATTGATATTACCTGAAATCGTTCATTTAGTCAGCCAGATGCGGAAATAAAAGTGCTGAGTGTCAAGTGCTAAATATAAGTGTTGCAATATCGCCATAAAACTTGACGATGGAAATTTATACATTACAGTTGTGTAATACTTTACTCTTTTCCATCTACTTCTAAATAATCATGCCGAGAATATGGCGACAACCAACACTATTATCAATGTAACATTTCAAGGACAAAGTATATTAAATACTAGTTTTATTCCTTCTGGTGCCGCAGGAACAGTCAATAACCTGCCAACCCAGTTGGGCGGGTTGTCTGGCGTAACTTATGACGCAGTGAATAATCGTTATTACGCAATTTCCGATGATCGCTCTCAATTTGGCCCTGCGAGATTTTACACCTTTACAACTGATCCCGCTACCATTAACACAACAGGAGTAAATTTTACCAATGTTACTCCCCTCACAGATAGCAACAATAACTTTTTTGCACTCAATACCATTGATTTAGAAGGTATTGCCCTAACAAATAATGGTACTGTTTTCATCTCCTCAGAAGGGGAAGTTACTCCTATTCGCGTTCTTGATCCTTTTATTCGAGAATTTTCTTTATCTACAGGGCAACAAATCAAATCTCTACCTGTTCCTGCTAAATTTCTCCCAGTTTTTAACGACATAAACAATAATGGTACTTTAGATCCTGGTGAGCAAACTTCAGGTATTCGGAATCAATTAGCTTTTGAAAGTCTCACCATTACACTAGACCAAAAAACTTTATTCACCGCCACAGAAAATGCTTTATTCCAAGATGCTTCAGCTAACAATACTGTTAATTCTCGCATCATAAAATACAATTTAGAGAGCAGTCAGCCAGAGAAAGAATACTTATACTCTACAGAGACCAACAACACTGGTTTAGTAGATTTGTTAGCTATTGATAACCAAGGTACTCTACTAGCTTTAGAACGCACCTTTGATCCAACTTTAGGAGTTACAATCAAAATCTACGAAATCAGCGTGCAGAATGCTACAGATATCAGTGCTATTGACTCTTTGAATAGTTTGACTACTCAAGAACTAGCAGCAATTCAACCTGTTAAAAAGCGTTTGGTACTTGATTTAACAGAATTGAATCTACCTAATAGTGATGGTTTTCACCCCACTGGTTTAGATAATATTGAAGGATTGACTTTTGGTCCAAAATTGGCAGATGGTAGACAGTCAATTGTTTTGGTAAGCGACAACAACTTTAATCAGTCTCAATTTACCCAAATTCTGGCTTTGAGTGCAGGTATTCAATCTATACCTGATGATGAATCAACTGTGCAACTCAGCCTAGTTGGTGATGATGTTTTTCAAATTACTGGAAATAACCAATCTCAACTAAAAGTTACTCTTTCGGGACGTAATTCTTCGCAAGTTAATGAGTTGGGAGTATTTACTGTTGATGATGCGGCAGGAACAATTGATGGTGTTGCGCCTGGCTCTGCTGAGTATACAGTCAAAGCACTGGCGAGAGCAAGAGTGATTTTTTCTGCGATCGCCAACAATCCCAATGGTTTTCATCCCGCCAGCTTATCGCGGTTGCTAGAATTTAGCAACAGCAGTCACCTGAGATTTTATCTCGTGAGCAACGCTTCCACCGATTTACTCAACACCGGAAGCATCTCCACCAGCAACATTATCTTCTCTAGTAGCACCAGCCAACAAATTACTAACTTGGGTGCAGAAGACTTTACCCTCGCTTGGCAAAATACTAGTAGTAGTAACTTCCAAGATTTAGTGGTGAGGATTCAAGCCGTTGATGAATCTTTACCCTTGGGGACAAGCTTACAAGGACAATCCCAAGGCGAAGTCATTGATTTACGCGATATCACTGCTAATGTCAGAGCCGATTTTACAGTCAACCGGGAAGCAGCATTTGATAACTTTGTGGGTTTCTACAGAGTCGCTAACGCCAATGGCGGTATTGATACTAACAGTGATGGTATTGCCGATATTCTCCCTGGACAAGCTGGATATATTCAAGCCGCCATTCAAAACCGTGTTGCGGGAATTGATTTAACAGTTAATAACCAAGGAACTGCAACTTATACTGGCACATTATCAGGCGGTGCGATCTTTGTACCTTTTATTATCATAGATGGCAGACCAGATGCTCTGCTGGATAGCAATACAAGTAATGATCCTGCGGTTTACTTCCCTTATTTGGGTGCGAACACTGACGGGTTTGATCACATTCGTTTATTGGGAGATAACACCTTTGGTTTTGAGGACTTACCAAACGGTGGTGATCAAGATTTCAATGATGTGATTGTTAAAGTGAATTTTAGTATTGCTTAGGCGATCGCTATGAGAAAACGCAGCAATTTCTAAGGATTGCTCAGAAGCGATCGCCTCAACGCACAATACTAGAAAAAGCACTTTTGAAAGGATAAACTTGCTCTTGAGTCTACCATGCTGCGTAAAGTAGAGATTCACGGATATCCTCTGGTTCTAAATCTGGGTATTCTTCTAGAACTTCTTCTAAAGGTTTGCCATTAGCTACTAAATTAACGACAAGAGAAACCGGAATCCGCATACCACGAATACAAGCTTGTCCTGCCATAATGTTACGGTCAAATGTAATTCTGCTCAGATTTAACATAAAATTACTTAAATTCTTTCTAATGGCATTTCTTTAATTAAATATAACTTCTATATAGCAGTCCCAAATGAGAGCCAAACAAATCTCTTCCCTGTTCTTACTAGCAAAATACTTTTTCAGCACACTATAACTAGTACAATCGGCGAAAATAAAGCACCCATTATAAATGCTCATTATAAAGGTTTATCCACTTCAGACTTCATGTTTTTTGTACTAGTTAATCAAATAACTGCGCCAAACGGGTTTAGATTCTTTACTGGTTTTATCGGGTAGCAGTAACCGCCAAGTTTTACCTTCTTGTTGAATTTGCAAGTAAAGTTCAAAAGGCTGTTGCAGTTGCTTTAACTGTCGCTGTGGTAGTTTGATAATTAAATCGTATTTTCCTTTGACACGGAAAGCAGGTAAATTTTTAATCGTCAGTGGCTTTTCTTCAGCAATTTTTAGCTGCTTAATTTCAAATCCCTGAAAATCTATATCTAATTTCTGGCTGAGGTCTTGTTTGGTTTGCTCTAGCTCAAGTGCGATCGCTTTCTCTACCAACTCACTTGTAGGCAGCAGTCCAATAGTACCACAAGCCGTTAACAACACCAGCAAAACCATTGCAACAAACAATCGCACCATCTTTAGTTATTCTACTCTCCAGGGCTAGTATAGCGGCATATATCTAAAATTTAGCTATTTACCAGCTTAAATAGCCATAATGTATTTAATTTTACCTGTCTAGTCCATGATTGCATCTTATTTATAACTAAAGTCATACATCCTCTTAGCATTAATTAAATATCTTGATGAAGAGTCTTATCCAGCTTTGGGTTCTGAGATATCTTTATTTCAGATCATCATAACTTTATAGATTTGTACATTTTTCGAGCTTGTGTAGGATAAGTATTATCAGGAAAATCAGTATTTATCTCGAATATATATCAATCCGATTTGATTTCTGAAAAAATTTTAGTATGTGTAGGGTGTGTTAGGCGTAAGCCGTAACGCACCGAAAACTTTGCTGTAGATGTCGTACTCTCGTCGATAACACATCCTACGTATTAGATTTTTGAGCAATCACATTTGATTCTTATATCTGATACCATTTCACTTTAAAAATGATACAGACATGAAAGCAGCGCCTCGACTTCGCTCGGCGACCGGAATCAGAGTTGCAGAGTAAGTGATTTGTATCAGTAATTTCGTGAATTGGTATGAGTTATCTGTAATTGTCATGCCATCAATTAACTAGAAAATATATGCACTTGCTATTACCTAAAATCCAAAAAAGAATCTTTAAAAAAATTTATCAATTTCCTTTTATAAAACATCAAAATGATGTTGCTTATCAGGAGGCAGTCAATCAACATCAACCCAATTTACCTACAATCTCAAAAGATGATTTAGAACTAGTTGACAAAATTCATCATGAAGGTGTTGTAATTACTTCTTTAGATGCTTTAGGAATTACACCTAATAATCAAATCCTGCAAACAGCCAAACATCTTTCTTCTCAAATAGAACCAGATATTAATAGTATTCATAATCAATATGTTATTCATGCCAGTCTACAACAAATCATGCAACATTCTGAAATTTTTTTATGGGGATTAGAACAACGTTTACTGAATATCACTGAGCATTATCTTGGCTTACCAGTCGCCTATCACGGTACATATTTTCGCCGAGATATCGCCAATAAATTAGAGCAAGGTTCCCGACGCTGGCATTTAGATCCCGAAGACCGCAAAGTATTAAAAATTATCATTTATGTTAATGATGTTTCTGAAAGTCAGGGGCCTTTTCAATATATACCCCTATCTTTTACAGAAAAGATAGTTCAATCTTTAAAATATACCTACGGCTATATTTCCAATCAAACAATGCAACAAATTATTCCACCAGATAATTATAAATCTTGTATAGGAAGTGCTGGTACAGTCATTTTTGCAGGGACAGGTAGCATTTTCCATAGAGGCAAACCCCCAGAAACTTCCGACAGATTCACGATATTCTTTGATTACACTTCTCGCCGAAAACGAGAGCTATTTTACATTAATAATACTTTGCCACGTCAAGATTTACTGCAACTCTCACAAAACCTGAATATGCGACAAAAACAATGTCTCTTTTGGCAAGATTACCTATTTTAAATTACTTTTTTTAGATATCACATTCCTAATACCAGTTTTAACACCCATATTATCACCTTGATAACGAGGTATGATATGAATACTGGCGTGCATAATATTTTGTCCAGCTTCTCGATTAATATTCATGCCTACATTAAAACCATCAGGTGTAAATTCTGTTTTGAGCATCTCTTGAACCTTGTTCACCATCCACCAACAAGCAGATTGTTCTTTAAATGGTAGTTCAAAATAATTACTTACATGGCGTTTAGGAATTACTAAAATATGACCTTTGCTTACAGGATAACCATCGAAGATTGCATAAGCTGTTGCTGATTCTGTTAATAGCTTTAAATTTTTATAGGGATTGCAGAATATACAATTATTCGAGGAATTTCTTTGGTAGTTATAGTGAGTATATTCATATACTTCTCGACTTTCATCTAAATAAATAGAATGAAATGGTAGCTTAACTATACATTGATAAGTTGGTTTTTTATGAACATAATGTTCTCTAAAACCTTGTTTTTTAATATCTCTTCTGACGACATAATAAGCTTTACCACCTGGTTTTAACAGATGAGATACTTCCATTAACACATTAGCTTGTTCTTCCGCAAACAAGACATTTAAGACATAAAAACAAATTATTGTATCAAATTTTCCATGAGGATAATCAGGTAAATAATAAGGATCATATCCTGTAATATCAAAACCTTGTTCGCGTAACAATTTCACATCGTTACCAAAACCACAGCCAAAGTCTAGTATTTTTCCTCGCAGGAGGTTTTGATTTAAGAGAAATTTTGCTGGAAATGACAGGTATGTTCTTTCTATGGCTGTAAGATGACTGAATTGATTTTTTTGCTGCTGCATGAAATGACGATTTTTAGGTCATTCCTGTCTTAGCACAACTAATCATCAAGTTGTTATTTAACTCACATCTTCAATAATCTTAAATAAGCAATAAAAAAGGATATGTAGCGTAAAATTACTTTACTATACATATCCTCTGCTTGACTTTATTTACTTAATAGCTAAAAGTTCTGAGACTACTGCATGTGCTAATACAACGCTCGGCTCACTTTGAAGCGCAGCATAGTATTTTCTCGCAAACTCATTACCAACCTCAGAAGGTACAATTAAACTGCGAGCATTGGCAATTAAATTCTGCACATCTTCTAGAGATATGGGTTGATCAGATGATAACGTTTCATCAATCTGCACCACTAATTCAGAAATTTTATGTAGCCAAGCAAATTGCTCATCTGAAATTACAAGTCGAAAGAGTTGATTAGTCGATACTCTGCCATGAACTTGCTCATAGTTGATGCGTTCTGTATCTAGTAACATCCGGTGAAGATGGAGTAATTTATTTCGCAATTCACGCAGATATTGATGTTGATTGATTCGTCCGAGAAGTGTGTTGACTGTCAATTTAATCTATCCTCTTGTTAAGATATTTTAAGGAGCTAAAGTACTAGAGCCGTAATTTGAGAATAGGTATAAAAGTTAAGATGAGTTAGATATTTAGGCTTAGACAGCAATCATCCTAGTTTTGTGAATTTAGAAGTTACTTTCTGCAAGCTGTCATGGAATTTACACTACTAGATATATTTCATATATGGTTCATCATAGATCAAATACCTGAAGCATAACAAATAGAGCTTACACTACTTTTATTTCGGGAAACCCTCGCTAAATTAAATAGGACGGTTTTTGTCAAGCTTGCAAATGAATATGGGAATAATCGAGCCTTACAGTAGCGGGTTTCTAGAAATTTTACCAGAGGGCGAATGCAGCGATTATTGGTTGATTGCAGGGATACACATCAATGGCGAAGTTTTCTGTCCGAGTCCACGCCTGTATCGTTCTGAAAGGGTCGCCCTAGCAAGAGCCGCACAACTTTATGATTGGATAGTTGACCATCAGCAGCAAATTGTTGCGGGAGATTACTTTTGCTCACAGTTGAATTTATCCCTGTGGTATCAACCAAAAGTATCATGATGTTTGCTGAAGTTTGATGGCAATATCCATTATCGTTGAGATAATTCCATGAAATTGGCTAGTTTATAGACTACTCTCGCACCTACGTTGCCATCCCACTCTGCATCACCCACTTCACAAACATCAAAGCCAATAATTTTTCTACCGCTATTGACTAGTTCACGGAGTATACAAAATGCTTGTTCTAGTTCCAAGCCGCCAGCCACAGGTGTACCTGTGTTGGGGCAAAGTTTTGGATCTAAACCATCGATATCAAAGCTAATGTAGACATATTCTGGCAAATGGTTGATAATTTCGCGGCATATCTCTATCCAGGTGATGCCAGCATAAAGTTTTTGCTTGATGACTGGGTCATAATAGGCAACAATGCGATTATGAGATTGATCAATCATCTGCACCTCATCATGGCTGATATCACGTAAACCTACCTGGACTAATTTAGAGATTTGCGGTAGTTTCACAGCGTTAAACATGATGGAAGCATGAGAAAATTCAAATCCTTCATAGGCATCGCGTAAGTCTGCATGTGCATCAATATGCAGAATGCCGTAGTTAGAATATTTAGTTGCCAGTGCTTGCAAATAACCTAATGGAGAACTGTGATCTCCACCAATAACTGCAACTTGCTTACCTTGATTGATGGCTGCTTGAGACTGGGTAAATAACCACTGATTTACTTGTTGAGAAGCGTGATTAATTTCTGTGAGGATGGGAGTTAAATCGGGTGTGTCTGTGAGGGGTTTAGCTTGTGCCAGTCTTTCGATGATTTGGGCTGCTAGGGTGCGGTAGTAATTGTTTTTTTCTAAAATATCTTGAGGAATTTCCACTAAGAAAATTCCCTGTTTCCAGCCATCTGGGTTGTCAAAGTCAAATAAATCTAGTTGTGTTGAGGCTTCGAGGATTCTTTGGGGGCCGTTGGCTGTACCTGCACCATAGGAAACGGTGACTTCCCAAGGTACAGCAAAGACAATTAAGTTGGCTGACTCGTAATCAAAGGGCAAACCAAAGAGGTTGCCATTAATTTCACCGACACCACTGGGATTATAGTCTGGGAGTGGGTTTGTCATCGATCGCCTGCTAGATTTACCTGGGTTGTCTGTATGTATTTTAGCGATCGCTCGGAATTATTCACCATTTTCTCCTGGCGTTCGTCAACAGCAGACTATCTTCACTATCATCTACTACCAGAATTTGCAAACCGTCTAAAGATTGGTCATTTTTTACATCATCTTGGAGATGTGAATCTTCGTAATTATTTGTCATGATCAGCTGTGCCTCCTTAGTTGGCCTTATCAATTACGGAGGATTTCCCGGTAGTAGTCAGCCGCAAACTGATACTACTGGGCAACTGTAATCAAGCTACCACGACATCACAACACAAACCAAAATAATCAACCCAAGAGACTGGAAATCTGGGGCTATACAAACAAAGCCTGCGATCGCAGGCTAATTATTGGCTGCTTCATATCGATTTGGGATGAGTGCTGTATTCTAAATACTGACGATTACTCTGGGATTAAGACAAAGAATATCCTGTGGTATTTTTGACAAACTGCAAAACTTTCAGATAAGAATCTGGATTATTGGAGGGGTTGATCACGATTGGGATAGTGCCATCTGGTAGCCAAAAAGTTATCCTGCCATTGGGTTCTTGACAGAAAGAACTAATGCAATGGAGGTTAACTACATATTCATTTTTGCCGTCGATAATTTTCACCCAGTGACCACTGTCTACTTCGACATCGGTGACTTGTTCGAGATATTTGAGAACTTTTTGATAGTCTTCTAAGTTATTTTGAGGATTAATGACAATTGGAATGGCGCTATCAGGCAACCAAAAAGTAACTCGGCCGTTCTGTTCATAGCAAAAAGCATTTACACGGTCAAAATTAATCACATATTCTTTCCTCTCGTAAAAGATTTTCATCCAGTACGGCACAACATCTCCTTAAGTCCAATGTGGAAAAATGATGCTAACCCTGTATAACAAAATATCTCTGTCCTAAGTCAATGTTGGTTTGGGTAAATTCACAACTCAAGTTTGAGTGGGTTAAGAAACCTCTACAGGTGTTTGTAGATTAGTCTTTGGGTATTTAAGAGCGATCGCAGCCTGCATAAATCCCTCAAATAAAGGATGAGGATTGCTAGGACGCGATTGAAACTCTGGGTGAAATTGACAAGCGATAAAGAACGGATGATTGGGAAATTCGACAATTTCCACTAAGCGGCCATCGGGAGAAGTACCACTAATCACATAGCCAGATTCTAACAATAGCTTACGATAAGCATTGTTGAATTCATATCTATGTCGGTGCCGTTCATAAATCACATCATCTTGATAAAGCTTCCCAGCTAAAGTATTGGGCAGAATGTGACAAGGATATAAACCCAAGCGCATTGTCCCGCCTAAATCAACTACGTCCTGCTGTTCTGGCAAGAGGTTAATGACTGGATTAGTCGTATCAGGGTCAAATTCAGCACTGTTAGCATCTGAAAAACCGCCGATATTTCTAGCCCATTCAATGACAGCACATTGCATTCCTAAGCATAAACCCAAAAATGGGATATGGTGATCGCGGGCATACTTGATAGCTGCAATTTTACCATCTACTCCCCGCGTTCCAAAACCACCAGGCACTAGTACACCGTCCACGCCTTCTAAATAATTTTCGGCTGGTTCTGTTTCTAAGATTTCTGAGTTGATCCATCGCAGGCGCAAATCAGCATGGGTAGCGATGGCTGCATGGCGTAAGGCTTCTACCACAGATAAATAAGCATCACTTAACCGCACATATTTACCGACAATGGCAATTTCCAAAGTCCGCTTCGGACTGTATAGCCGTTCTACCATTGTGCGCCACTGAGTTAAATCAGGTGTGCGTTGTTCCATTTGCAGCAATGCTAGTGCTTGTTCTGCCAAGCCTTCCCGTTCTAAAATCAGTGGTACTTCATAGATACTCAAGGCATCTTGAGAAGTAATCACACATTTTTCGGGTACATCACAGAATTCAGATAATTTTTGCTTTAATCCTGCGGGGATCGGGCGATCGCTCCGACAAACTAAAATATCTGGTTGAATGCCAATGGATCTCAGTTCCTTCACAGAATGCTGTGTTGGCTTGGTTTTCATTTCCCCAGCCGAAGCAATGTAAGGCAATAAAGTGACGTGCATATACAACACATTCTGCCGCCCCACTTGCTTCCGCAACTGGCGAATTGCTTCCATAAACGGCAGAGATTCAATATCTCCTACCGTACCACCAATTTCCGTAATTAACACATCAGGATTGGTGTCTTTAGCAACCAAAGTAATTCTGTCTTTAATTTCGTTGGTAATATGGGGAATTACCTGGACTGTGCCGCCATTGTAGTCACCGCGCCGTTCTCTGTTAATTACAGCTTGGTAAATTGAACCTGTCGTCACACTGTTAAAGCGTGACATTAAGGTATCGGTGAAGCGTTCGTAATGACCCAAATCTAAATCGGTTTCCGCCCCATCTTGGGTAACAAAAACTTCCCCATGCTGAAAAGGACTCATTGTACCGGGATCGATATTAATATAGGGGTCTAATTTTAAAATTGACACCGAATAATCCCGTGATTTGAGCAAACGTCCTAGACTTGCTGCTACAATTCCCTTGCCGATACTGGAAACTACACCTCCAGTTACGAAGATAAATTTAGTCATAGTAATTTTGTATTTCTCTCTTGCGCCTTCTCAAAATACATCCCGTAATTGTGCCATAGGCACTGTCATGAAATCTTCTGTGATTTGTTGTGAAAAAATTTCTCGCACTAGTCTTATTCGGCTTAATTGCTACCTCCTCTGTTGCATTAGCAGATTCATCTCTTATTGTTGTTTTTCCACCACCTAACCACCAAACCAGTACGGAAAAAATATTTTTTTTGGGTACAGCCCCAAATAATGGACAAGTACTAATTAATGGTAAGGTCGTTAACCGCAGTCAATCCGGGCATTTTGCTCCGAGTTTCCCGTTACAATTGGGAGAAAATCTTTTTACAGTCCGTCACAAAAATCAAACTGTTCAGATTAAAGTGACAAGGCAGGCAACTGCGCCTGTTGTCCCACAAGGCTTAGAATTTGCTCCAGGTTCTCTGACTCCAGCAGGGGATATTGCTAGACTACCAGGGGAACTAATTTGTTTCAGTGCGATCGCCCCATTTAATGCTAACGTCTCTGTAAACCTCGCTAATCAAACTGTTGCCCTAGCACCACAACCCCAACAAGTACAACTACCTAGTAATTTGGCAGCCCTGACGGGCAGAAACCAACCTACTTCTCAGCCAATTGCTGGCAAGTATGCGGGTTGCACAACGGTGCAGAAACCTGACTCTGAATCTTTAAGCCTACTTTACGGTAACAACATCATTTCTGCTGCTATTGTCCCAGATGCTAATCAAGAGATAGATTTAGGTCAACCTCAGTTTAAACTGACGTTGAATGGTCAGACAATTACTCAACCAGGAACTGGCAAAATAGCAATTTTCTCCCCAACGCAGTTACCTGTTGCTGAAGTGATAGTAGATGCAGGTGTAGCCCGCACTGGCCCCAGCACCGATTATTCCCGGCTGACACCACTACCGAAAGGAACACAAGCTACAGTCACAGGGAAAGAAGGTGAGTGGTTGCGCTTGGACTACGGTGCTTGGATTAATAGCAAGGAGACTCGCATTTTACCGGGGGCAATTCCGCCACGCACAATTATTCGGAGTGTCGGATATCGCAGGCTGATGGATGCTACAGAGATAGTTTTTCCCTTACAATTTCCTGTACCTGTGAGTGTGCAGCAAAGTGATCAGACTTTGACTCTGATACTTTACAATACCACTGCCCAAACAGATATTATTCGTTTGGATGATGACCCTGTAATTTCTCGCCTTGATTGGCAGCAGCTGATTCCGGGACAGGTGCAGTACACCTTTAACCTCAAACAATCGCAACAGTGGGGATATCAACTGAGATATGAAGGAACTACCCTGGTTTTAGCTTTACGTCATCCGCCTGCCCTGGAAAATCGGCGAAGTAAGCCTTTATCTGGTATGAAGATTCTACTTGATCCGGGGCATGGTGGTAAAGAATCTGGTGCATCTGGCCCGACTGGATATTTAGAAAAAGATGTGAATTTGGCAGTGGCGAAGTTGCTGCGCGGGAATTTGGTCGAACTTGGTGCAACAGTGGTGATGACAAGAGATGTTGACAAAGATGTGTCTTTACCAGCGCGTCAAGCAATTATCACTCAAGAAAAACCTGCGATCGCACTTTCCATTCATTACAATTCTTTACCCGATGACGGCGATGCGGAAAATACCAAAGGAGTTGGGATGTTTTGGTATCATCCCCAAGCTCATAACTTAGCAGTATTCATGCACAACTATCTAGTTAAAAAACTCAATAGACCTTCTTACGGTGTTTTTTGGAATAACTTGGCCTTAACTCGACCAGCCGCCGCACCATCAATACTCATGGAATTAGGTTTTATGAGTAATCCCAATGAATTTGAATGGGTGACAAATTCTCAAGAACAGCAAAAATTAGCCAAAGCTTTAAGCGAGGGAATTGTTGAGTGGTTTAACAGTGTTAAACAGAAATAAGACTTACGCACCAAGATTTTATGTAGAGACTGGGTGTATAGGGTTAAGGGTAAAGGGGTGTAAGGGTTTTGCATACCTACACCCTTACACCCATTCTTGAAAGACGTAAGTCCTAATTACTGCTATGAGATTTGCGAGCAAAATCTAGTAAACGCATTTGCATTAACAGATAATAAAATGCGGTAAACATAGCTAAAGAAAAAATTTGTCCGCCCCAGCCACTATGCCAAAAATCAAATGATTGCCCATCCCAATAAGCAACGGAAATTGCCAGCAATGTAATGCGGGCAGTGTTGAAGACAAAAGCAATCACACATCCCAATAAACTTATGATTAATATCTGCCGGCTTTTTAGTCTGTAAGCCATACCTATTAACAGACTAGTCATCAACATCAACACCATCAAATCAAATCCGTTACAACCCCATCCTATATTGACGCTACCTGTAGGCAAGTTTACCCATGTTCCATCTATGTTGCTGGGATAACCCATAGTGTGAAGTGCTAAATTAACACTCCAAGCTTGAATTTGATCCATTGTTCTTTCGGGAGTCAACGCTTGCCATATATATCCCGGTAAAACATTAATGCCAGGATAGATACTGAAAATGATTAAAAAAGTTGGGCGTAGATAGTATTTAAAGAACTTGATTCCCCAAGTGCTAATCACAATACCGACGAAGATACTTAACCAGACTAATGCTTGTTTCCACCCTTTATCCAGACTGAATGGGAAAAATAAAATTCCACATCCTATCAAAATATGACCTAATCTTCTCTGAATATTGGTAGCCCTGAATCTCACAATTTTAGCTTTATTTTGCCATAAATCTTGTAATGCTAAATAAACGGCAGTAATAGTTAATAATGGAAATGTACTACCACCAATTAAAAACTGTACTAGCGTTTTTAACCAAAAAAATAAGTAATAGTAAAAACCCACAATCAAACCACACCAAACAATGAGATTATGTTTTTTACTCATATTGATAACTATTGACTTTCACAGGTAATCAATTCATCTATTGCATCTTTATTTGCTTCTGCTCTTGGCGATGTTTGCGAATTAACCCTACTCCAAAAGCAGTTAATCCTGGTATTAATAAGGGAACAGGAACTTCTTTATAGTTAGATGGGTGCTTTGGATCTTTTGGTGTGTGTATATTTGAGTCGCCTGTATTTATTGGTATCGGATGATGTGGGTGATTTGCGTCATCGTTAGACGGGTGGTTTGTACCGTTTGGCGTGTGTATATTTGAGCCGCCTGTATTTATTGGTATCGGATGATGTGGGTGATTTGCGTCATCGTTAGACGGGTGATTTGTACCGTTTGGTGTGTGTCTACCTGAACCACCTAGATTTGTTTGTATTGGACGATTTGGGTTATTGGCATAGGTAGCATCATCAATTAAATTTTGGCTTCTGGGACGCTTAGAATGTGTATTCCATGTAGGCCAGGGTATAAACCCTAAAAGCCATTGAATTTCTAAAGACTTTGAACCTCTTGAACTGCTTTGTTCAGTTTGGTTTGCACTTTTTTGAGCTAGTGCATTATCTGGGGTAACAGATATCATACCTGTAGCGATCAATGTAGCGATCGCCATACTTGCATATACAGTTTTAACTTTCATAAATTATTCTTCTCCTAACAAATGTTGACAGGATGAATCTCTGCAATTGGTGATAATTGCAGTAGTGATATACCAGCTATAATTCATCCATCTGATTGGGAAAATTCCTAGTTGGCAATTATTTTAATCAGGAACAAAAAATATTCCTTGATTATACTTAGGTGCTAATTCATAAAGAAAATATTAAGGAAATTCAAATAATTACTAGTATTGGGTTCCTGGGAATAAATACTTAATTTAAACCCTTACTAGATGATTACTGAACTTGAGTTTACGAATTAGCTCTGACTTTATGGATGAATTTTAACTCCGCAAAGTTTCTACATCATAAGTCAAGTCTAAAGTATTTTGGGTAATGTTTATTTGTTTTTTACTAACACTTCAACATTTCTCTACAAATTTTTACTTAAATATGAATGAAAGTTCATCCATCTGTAGATATAAGGTGATACCCATTCTCTAGAGATACTTTTGTATATGCTAATAGTTAACTCTTTAGTCAAGCAATTATTAGCTTATCATCAATCAATGCTGATATTTGCTAACTACTACAACCATCAATTTTATTGAGAAAACTTTTATAAATTACCAGTATACTGAGTAGCAGCTTGCTGAACTTGCTCAATTAATAAACTTAAAGCTTCTGCTATCTGTTATACAGTTAAAACCATTGCTAACAGTCGGGTTACTGTTGCTAATCAGGCTTCTTACTTTGCTTCTTCTCTGGTTTTACCAGGAATTGTGGGATTAACCGGAGTAATTGCTGTATTTGGTACTGTACTAGGTGTATTATTGGGAGTACGATCGCCTTTGGTATTTATATAGGTTGGCAAGCCATAACCGGAAATGAAGTGAAATTCATCCCACTACTGATAGGATTAGTAGTTTTAAATTCTCTCACCAATTCTCCCGTCACTTGGGCGCAAGATAAAACTCCAAATCTAGCTAATTTTTCTGTTGAAAAGCCCTTATCTGGAATCAAAATTTTACTCAATGCTGGACATGGTGGTAAAGAATTGGGCGCAGTCGGGGCTACTGGTTTGTTAGCAAAAGATTTGAATTTGCAAGTAACCAAGCTATTGCGAGATGAATTAGCGCGGCGGGGTGCAATTGTGGTGATGACTAGGGAAGATGATCGAGACTTATCCCTGGTAGAACGTCAGAAAATTATAGAGCAAGAATCACCTGCGATCGCTCTTACTTTTCACTATCGCTCCCTCCCAGATGATGGTGATGCGGAAAATACCAGGGGTGTCAGTACATATTGGTATCATCCCCAAGCCCATAGTCTAGCTGTCTTACTACACAACCGCTTAGTTAATGATTTGGGTAGGCCTTCTTATGGTTTGTATTGGCAAAATTTAGCACTGACTCGTCCCCATACTGCACCATCAGTATTATTGGAATTAGGTTTTATGAGTAACCCTGACGACTTTGAGGAGGCGACAAATCCCCAGGAACAGAAGAAGTTAGTCAAAACTTTAGCAGAGGGTATTACTGAGTGGTTGAGAAGCGTTAAACCCTAAAATGCTGTCAAGAAACTACAGCAAAATTTGTATACTGTCTCATCTTCGGCTCATGAAATGCTAAAACAATCTCTTCTTTGGGAACACCAGCACGCAGCAAATCAGTTGCAATACAGTTTTCCGTCCAATCTTCTTCGATGCAGAACTTATCATCACGAATCCGCACATAGACAGTCATAGCAGAAATGCGTTCCCTACAGGGGTTGCCGCAGGCATCGCCATTTTGCCAACCAAGATTCATCCAAATGTAATGAGCCTTTGATTCGTCCACAATTAAAAATCTCTGGCAGACGTTTCATTGTTAGTACAACTATCTCACTGGTTCTAGCTTAAAATCCATTCCCTCTCACCTAGAAGTGTTTTAGATTTTCTTTACGAATCAGCTCTAAATGTTCTCACGTAGAGGCACAAAGGCACAGAGAGAATGAAAAGTTTTTAATTACCCAACATCATCAAGTAGGCTTTGTTGGGTTCCACTTTGTTTCACTCAACCTACATTTCTCCTGCTATTACCATCAAGCATTAAACAGTTTGTTCTGTGTTTTCTGTTTTTTCGGTTTCTGTAACTACCTGCTGTCCAATTTTGGGTTCAGTTCCCGCTAAAAGGCGCTCTATATTACTGCGGTGGCGAATAATTACATAAAAACCGCCAAGAATACTAAATAAAATATAAGGTAATGGTTGGTGGAAAACTAACATCAAAATAGAAACAGCGATCGCACCAGAAATTGAACTTAAGGATACAATTCGAGAAATAGCAACAACAATGGCAAATACTCCCAAAGTTGCCAAACCAACTTGCCAACTCATCGCCAATAATATCCCTAAACTGGTAGCCACAGATTTACCACCAGTAAAGCCCAGAAATATTGATTTACTGTGTCCCAAAATTGCAGCTAAACCCGCTAATATCACCATCCAGGGTTGCCATAATTGCAAATCTACGGTTTTGGGAATCAAGTTGGAAGTAGCGGCAAAATTCAAGAAAGCGTAAACTAAAGCGATCGCTAATACTCCTTTTAAGCAATCAACTCCTAAAACAAACGCTCCCGGCCCTTTACCCAAGGTTCTTAATACATTCGTCGCCCCTGTTGAACCAGAACCCACTTCTCGAATATCAATACCTGTTAGCTGCTTCACCGCAATATAGCCAGTGGGAAAGGAACCCAGTAAGTAAGCCACTACGAAAATCGCTGCACACAAACTTAACCAAATAGCCATAAACCATCCACACAAGAGTCCGTAGTCAATAGTTTAAACAATTGTGTCCTTGATAATGCGATCGGCCGGGTGGGGTTCTTTAGTTTTAGTCAGTTCAGTTAAGAGAATAGTAGGTTGGGTGTAGCGATAGCGTAACCCAACATTCTCAATACTCTGTTGGGTTCCGTTCCTCCACCCAACCTACACCAGAATTGCTTTTTAGTCTTAACTGAACTTTATTGGATTATGATTAGGACTGACGCATAAAGGTTGTCTATTAAATTTCTGCTGTTGAATTTATCCCAATATAGAGCGTTTTAAATAACTCCCAGTCGGTAAACCTACAACCTGTCCGTTGTGATAAATCAAATTTCCTCGCAAAAAAGTACTCTTCACCCTTGCGGTTAACTCCATACCCTCAAATGGTGTGTAACCTTGTTGTGATTCTGACTCAGCCGCACGTACCACAAAACTTTCGTCAGGGTTTACTAACACCAAGTCTGCATCATAACCAATTGCAATATCTCCTTTTTGCAATACACCAAAGCGCCGCGATGGGTTCCAAGATAGCAATTTAGCAACCTGGTTGTAAGACATTCCCCGCTTACTACCTTCACTTATTACACCCGAAAGTAGATATTCTGTACCGCCAAAACCAGACTTGGCTAACCAAATATTATTCGGGTCTTTCGCACTACGTTTTTGTTCCGCAGAACAACAAGCATGGTCACTCACTATCCAATCTACTTGATTATCTAATACCGCTTGCCATAAATATTCCACATCAGCACGGGGACGAATTGGCGGGTTAACTTTTGCCCAAGTACCATTAGGACTATCAACATCTAATAGTAAATGTCCTACTGTCACTTCTCGCCGAAAATTAATATGAGGAAAAGCAGTTTGCATCGTCAACGCTGCTTCCATTGCTTTGCGCGAACTCAGATGTAATAAATTGATATTTGCACAGTTAGTTTCATGTGCTAAATAAGCAGCAATACAAATTGCTAAACCTTCAGAATGAGGCGGACGTGCTGCACTATAAGCAGATAGTCCAGTCAGGTTAGAATCATTGGCGACTATTTTGGTATAAGCGTTGAGAATTTCGGCAACTTCGCAATGCAAACTTAAGCTAATAGTATCTCGTGCTGTGGGATATTCTTCCATCAAACGAGTTATCCCACGCATGATAAATTCAAAATGGGCAAAGTCGTAGCGTTCTTCTTGATTAATCATCAAAAACAAGTTTTGCTGGTCTGACAAACCATGCAACCCATAACCGCCATAAAACATGAAAATTTTAAATGAAGATACCCCATGTTCTGTAAACAATAAAGGTATTTCGTCGATATGTCGGCTGGCTATGGGTGCAACGTGATAGCTATAATCAACAAAAAAATTACCTGCGGATAATGCCAATACTTCAGGAAAAAAATCCTGGTAAGAACCGCCTTTATTCAGATAATATTGTCCAGTGCGAATGTAATTTAAACTAGTTGTGACTCCCCCCATTGCGGCGGCTTTACTTTCTGTGACTGCATCTTGATTGAGGGGTTGATAAATACCAATGTGCATGTGAGCATCCACAACCCCCGGAAAGCCGAGTAAATTTTTAGCATCGAAGATTTCTTTGGTTTGTGTGGCGCTAATATTAGGGGCAATTTCCACAAATTGACCATCTTTAATGCCTAAATCCAGTAGTTCGACTGCATCCTGATGAGGGCGAACAACTCGCACATTTTTAATAACTTTATCTAATAAGGGAGGTTCAGACACAGTAGACCTCAGACTAAAATAAGTATATCAGCTTAAATTCTGGCTGGTTTAACCAGAAATTTTTATATATTACTGGAACCTCGGCTAAAAACTCTGATTATGTAATAGTTTTTAGTAAGTATTCAGAATAAAGAATACAAAAGTAAGAAGTGATCACATTTGGATAACTTGTAGTTTGAGGCTACGAGAACCTCTGTCTAGTAAAACCTTTACTTATCAATGATTCTGAATTCTGACATCTTTTATTCAATTAACTTCAGGATAAAAACAATGGCAACTTTTAATGAATATCATCTCGACCCCCAGCAATTTCCGTTTCTCCAAAGTCTTCAAGATGAATGGCAAGTCATTAGGGATGATTTCACGCGCTTTAGGCAGCAGGCATCAACTGAAGAGTTAAAATTTGCTTACGATGTTTTGGGGCCTAAGAGTAAAACAATTAAAACCAAAGGTGATTCAAAATATAGTGCCTTTGGAATTTTATTTCAAGGGTTATTTATTGAAGAATATATTCAATTACATCAAATCCAATATCCAGATTATGCCACAGAGGAGGCAGCAGCAAAAGCTTTAAGCTTAAGAAAGAAATATTTCCCAAATTTGGCGAAGGCTATTGAAAAAGTTAACTTTGGTGAAGATAATATCCTGAGAAATGTTTATTTTGGGACATTTCATCCAGGCTTAGATATCAAGCTGCATGTTAACTATAACCCACACATGAATCGCGGTTATTTGGGCTTGATTGTGCCGGAGGGTGATGTGGCTATGAAAATTTGCTATGACCAGCTTTATTGGAATGAAGGTAAGTTTTTGATTTTAGATCATAGCTATCCCCACTGTCCACACAATTATACTGATTATGATCGAACTGTTTTGGTTGTAGACTTTTTTAAGCCAGAAAAACCTAGAGTAGAAGTCAGAGAATTTGAACAAGAACAAGTTACACAACGTATGCAAGATAATCCTTACAGTTTAGGTGTGTTTGGTAAGAGTGATCAGGCAACAGTCGAAGATTTTATCAAGTATGGTTTAGCTCATCAATTAGAATGGGATAAGGCTTTGTAAGTGGAATTAATTCACAGGCAAATGTCAAATAGATTGTTAATTTTAAATTTTAGACTTTTGCCTGTCATTGACTATTTACTTGTGCTGATTCAGTGCAGACTGAAGACGTGCATCGTCTTGCTGAGTAATATCTGGGTTATGCAGTATCCAATAACAATCTAAGCGATCGCTCGTCCGAAATAACAGTAGTGCGCCACTTTCTGTCCAGAATGGGCCGTGGGGAACATGGGCAGGTCGCCAATAATAACCATCTTTGCACATTGCTGCATAACGTCTATTAAATGGATCATCGCTCATTGACCAATGTCCCAGTACATCTCCACTGATGACATAAGCTTCTTCGGTAGTGGGATGACCTGCATAAAAGTTACCTTCTATCCACATTGGTACTAAGCCAAGAACCCAGGTGGCGCGTCCAGTTTTTTTGTTGGTATACAAACTTTTACGCGCTGAACCAGGCGGTAAGAAAGTTGTGCTTTCCCATTTCATGGCGTGGAGTTCTTGCAATGGTACATACTCAGCCATGCGTGGGTGCGTCTGCATATTCCCGTGGTATAAAGAAGTGGCAGGAATTTGCTCTAGGCTGGCATAGTCTTCTGTAATATAAGTGGGGGTAGCATCTGGCATCCACAACAGAATTGTGTCTTCTTCGGTTTTCCAAGGGCCTGTAGGCATACC
This sequence comes from Nostoc sp. FACHB-190, assembly GCF_014696905.1. Lineage (NCBI taxonomy): Bacteria > Bacillati > Cyanobacteriota > Cyanophyceae > Nostocales > Nostocaceae > Nostoc > Nostoc sp. FACHB-190. The sequence goes on along the minus strand of NZ_JACJQW010000038.1, from coordinate 4,217 downwards.
AGCCGGGATATATGAATAACTGAGATTGCGAAGTTTAAATCCACCTTGGCAAAGTGTACCTGTCAGGACGAAAAGTTCTACATCTGTGGTGAAATGACCAATAGGTGCATTCCAACCTTGTTTGAGGATGACTCGTTGTGTAGATTCACCAGTACTGTCGTTGGTGGATAAAATCTGAGTTGTACCATATTCAGCAGTGACAAAGTTTTTTACCTCAAACAACACTTGCGGGAAGTTAATCACTGAGTTGAGTGATTCTTCTGTTTCAATATGTTTGCGTCCTGTCCCAGTTTGATTACTTGTGTCTATCTGTGGAAGGTTCACATTTTGATGTTGTAAATATGAACTTTTATTATCTTCGTATGCTTGCACCATATTTATTTCTGACATCCATTGTATTGATGAGTTACAAAAGTTAGATTTAGTTAAAAAACTAATGACGAGTATAGGCACGTTCAAATTTAGTTTTTAATTGCTGTGCTGCAAAGGCTAAGATTATTGCTAATAAACCACCCACTACAGCTACAGGTTTAACCCAAGAGTTATCTGTAAGTATAGCTAAAGCTGCAAGTGCGATCGCTACTCCAATGAAAATTTGTTTGCTGAAGTTTGTTACCCGATAAACTTGATTGCAAGAACTACAAATTTGAGTATGTTGGGATAATCTATCTAAAGTCAGCGAATTTTCCTGTAACTCATCGCTATGAAAGTTTTTCTCTGAGTCATAACCTTGATAAAATGGCAATCCTTGACCAAATTTATCTAACCATTTGCGATACTCAACTACTAATGTGTCGGAAGTTTTGAGTGGTAAATAAATTTCTTTGAGACTTTTTCCTAAACGCTCAATTTGTCTTTTTTGCTCGACAACAATGTTAATTAACATTTAGGAGAGATATTAAAATATAAAAATTTTAATATCTCTCGCTAGAGAATGATGACTTTATACATCAAGTCTGAATAAGACGTTTTTATGTGAGATAACAAATATAGTTTAGAGTTAATGCTGAGTGTATAACTAGTTGAGAACAATGAAACAAGACCCTGCAAATACATTAAAAGTTGCTCACCAAGCATTTGAAAATTTTATATACGGTCTAGCGACGGGAGAATGGCAAAAGTTTCTCGATATGCTGACAGAAGATTTTACTTTATGGTTTCCGATGGGTAAGTTTCATGGTTTGAATGAGGGGAAAGAACGCGCCCAAGAGTTTTTTCAATATGTCTCAGAATCTTTTGGTTCGGGAATTACCTTAACTGCGGTTGACCGTGTTACGAGTAATGATCAAACAGTCGTTTTTGAGTTCCGTGACGAAGGTCTATTATTAGGAAAACCTTACAAAAATCGTGTTGCTGTGTCTTTTGATGTGCGCGGCGATAAAATTTGTGCTTATCGAGAATATTTTGGCAGTGATGGGAAATCTTATTAATTAGTCAAGAGTTAATAACCTATATATAAATAGTGTTAATTGCGTTCTTTTAATTCTTGACATTTAGCCTCGGCGGCTTGATAAGCTGCTAAATATTCTTTACCTCCTAACATTACATCACCGTAGTATTCATAAGGTGTTGTGCCGTAAATTGGTAAGGGATCATCTTCGGGATAATCTTCTTTTGATTCTTCGATGATGGCTTTGAGTTGTTTAGCATTTAAACTTTGTGCGGCAAAATACCAAAGTTCTTGGTTAGCTTTACTGATGTGGGGTAAGTTGGGGTCAATGATGCGTGTGATTGCATCTTCCCCAGAGGTATCATTTAATTCAATCCAACCATGTTCCACAGGGCGATATGGTTTACCAGCATACACTAAGAAACCTTGAACATAAATTGCCCCCTCTGTTGCTAATGCTGCTTTATAAGCATTATCAAAAGTTTTATTTGCTTTACTTTTAATGCGTTTAGCAATTGCTAACGAAAAAGTTTCATCCAATACTTTATTCATTTACAGAGGAAATTTCAGTGCGTACTTATATTATTGTATCACTGGCGTAGACTGGATTGAATTAATTTAAATATCAGGCGATCGCTCTTTGTCTTCACAAAAATACTACTAACTACAAATATTGCTAAACTTCAGCAACAAATGTCAATTATTTTACATCTACAGCAGGATGTCTAGCTTAAATTTCAGAACTTAAAATACATACTTAAGTATACCGTTGTCTAATCCGCATAACCACCGTGATTAATCAACAATCCGAGAATGTCTTTCACCAAACGCTAGAAACATCTTCCGATAAAAGCTATAAATTTAGTTGGTTTGATTGGGTTTGTCTGTGGTATCCGCCAGGATGGTTAGTTTTGTTTAACCGTCACTGGCAACATTATCATAGTGACCCAGATGGTTGGAATTGGTTGGAGTATATATTATTTCTGATACCTGGCGGGTTTTATTTAGCACTAATAATTCGATGGTTGCGCTTGGGTTGTCGTCCTCCCAGAAAAGAAGTTGGAGAATTTAACCCCAAATATCAGCAAGCTTTTCGGCAAGAAATTTTAGCCCCAATTGTGAAATATTATTTTCAGGGAGAACTGCAACACATTGAGCATTTACCGCCAACAGGGCCAATGATTGTGGCGATGAATCATGCGGGGATGTGTTTCCCTTGGGATTTTCTGACTTTGGGTTATTTATTGAGTGAGACACGGGAATGGGTAGTGCAACCCTTAGCCAATGTCTCTTTATTTGAACATCCTTGGATGATTTGGTGGCTACCATCCCAATGGTCGCAGGTATTAGGTGCAGTGCGAGCAGAAATTCATAACTTCGAGACAGCGATCGCAGATGGTAGAATTTTACTGTATGCACCAGAAGGCATACGCGGGCCTGGTAAAGGTTGGCAGAAACGCTATCAACTGCAAAAATTCGATATCAGCTTTATTCAGTTGAGCGATCGTTATCAAATTCCGATTATGCCAGTAATTTGCATCGGTAGCGAATCTTTACACCCTTGGACTGTTAATAGTAAAAAGTTACAACGCATCATCAAACTACCATTTTTACCCATATCACCATTAATGTTTATCTTGCTATTATTTCCCTCAATGGGAGTTTGGGCAATGAAAACACGCTTACAATACTTTATTCAACCCTTAGAACAGCAGATTCATACAAGTAAAGACCGTGCTGATATTTATCAAAAAGCTCAACTATTGAGAAATAAATTGCAAACTCAAGTTACTCGAATGTTGAATAATGTAAACTCGTAGAAATACTCAAATTACTTCTCAAGCTTATCTAAGTATAATTTGGGAGTCAAAAGTCAGAATTCAAGATGACTTTTGACAAAGTTATGGATGAATCAGTTCTGCAATACCAAACTCAATTTTAAATTAGCAGTCTACAAATAAGTGCGATGCTTGGCCACAGGCTCTTATTCTGATTTCTTCCTTTATTCTTCAACAAGAATATTGCCTAAAATGTTGAATATATCTGCATAAATTAGAAACCATTGAAAGGGTAAATGTAACTGAAATTTATTGTTAAATCTAATTCCTAGCTTCATAGTATAGGACTGATATTTGATTTGGGAAAAAAATCAGTACACTCAGATCAGTCTTCTTTCCTACTCCCGACTCCCCATTCCCTATTCCCTACCTACACAAATAAATTCAGAAATCAAACCGGATTCCTATAGTTCTTGTTGATTTACCTTAGAAGTCAGAATTGTAAATCATCAATAAATCCGCAATCCCATAGATTAAAAGTTTGCCAATTTGTCTTGATGTAGCAATTTTTTTTGAACATTTGGGTATAAACACTGCATATATATATAAATACATAAAAAATCTTCTTTTCATTCCTGAAATTAAAGTTCTGATAAAAAATAAAGAAACTTATAGACTCTTAGGAACTTGCTGTGCCAAGTTATATCTATCAATCACTGAGAAGAACAATTCAGAGATTGACTTTAGGTGCATCTTCCATTGAACTCGCTAGCAAGTAGAAATTGCTGTTAGATAACTCAGTGAGCTAACCCAGGATTGAATACTGACTAATTTGCAGGAATCGATTAGCTTTCGCAAAGCAATTTATAGGCTTAGTGCGTAATGGCTTCAAAATCTACTTTTGAAGGAGAGTTTCTGCGGCCAAGTGTTTTTATGAAACTTTTTAGATGCGAAAAGGAGAATTAAAAAAAGTGACACAAATGAAATCAAAAAAACTCATAGGTTACATAACCTGTGGCGTATCATCATTAGCAGTAGTCATGGCAGGA
>NZ_JACJQW010000037.1:0-64674 GCF_014696905.1 Nostoc sp. FACHB-190 | reverse complement strand
GATATAACCTAAAAGTCGCTCTACGCAATGCCACTAATTACCACCCCCTTACAGTAATTGAGACTCATGGTATAGTACCATTAGCAAAATTCAGTTTTCAAGATGAAGACTCAGTTTAGAAAAGCCTCCCATACTGTTTTTAGTATTCACTTACACGTTGTACTTATCGCTAAGTATCGCAAGGAAGTTATCACACAGGAAATACTTGTTAGGTTGCAAGAAGTGTTTAACCGTGTTTGTGAGAAACGTAAATGCTTGCTTACTGAGTTTAGTAGAGAAGAAAACCATGTACACTTATTGATAGACGTACACCCTGACAACAATATTTCTCAGCTAATTGGTTCACTCAAATCAGCATCAAGTCGTATTATTAGAAAGGAGTTTCAAGATTATCTAAAACAGTATTACTGGAAAGAGAAAGACCCTAGCTTTTGGACTGATACCTACTCTGTTAATTCAGTGGGTGGCGCACCGTTAGAAATAGTCAAAGAGTATATCCATTCTCAGGACAAACCCGTGCATATAATGTTGTCAAAAACTTAACTGCCCACCATACCTGTTTCACCTGCTGTAAAAATTGGTATGATGGGCGTTGACGCTCGAAGACTCGCTACCGCTTCGCTAACGTTTTTGACCCGCTTACATCCCCTCCCTGCTTCGCTGAGGAAGGGGAATTACGCGAAACTTGTTAAAAGCTGCGGTGAGGATGTCAACAAAGTGTTGTTACAAAAGAAATGCAGCAGAAAACATCTCTGTCTATCTGCTGCTATCAAGTGTGAAGCTGGTTCACTTTTTACATACGAATCATAACGGCTACTTTGGTCAACTTATCTTTTTCCAGTCCCTGTAGTTCATCAAGATGTAGCCAGCCCTCTTTGATCAACCTAGCAAAGACAAAGATCAGAACTGAATATCTGTAGTCATATTTACCATCTATTTCATGCCTTCTAGCACTTAAGAAATCATGTAACTGCCACATCTCATCAGCCTGTGTCATCATACTGGATCTTTGCTGAACTTCTTGGATCACAGCCTCAATTTCGCGTTTATATGCTTTTTCAAAAGCTTGTTTAGCTATTTCTTCCTCGGTCTTAGACCATTCAATCTCACTCACTTGCATTCCGAACCTTAAAGTTTATGCGTTAATTATTTTATCAATGGGTCATTTGCTGCCAAAAATATGAGCGCCCTTGACTAGAGAGCGCCCACACAATCATTCAAGGTATAGTTATTAGCTGGTAATTCTTCTAGCGAACTAAATTTAATAGTTCTTTAGGAGATGCCAGCAAATCAATTGCTACAAAGAAAATTTTACCTTTAGGATTAATTAAAAATCTCCAAGCCATATTCATCCCGACACTAGCACCAAACCAAGGAGTTTGGACTTTACCTGTAACTTTGATTTGGGTGTAACCTTCTTCTGCTGGTTCAGAAACGCCTCTTTCTGGAAGCAATCTGAGGTTTTGACATTCTTCGTTGAAAAATCGCAGAATCGCATCTCTACCAACAATTGGTCTTTGGAAAGGAGGTTGCAAAGCTGCATCAGGCGCGAACAAATCAATTAATGCCCCAAAATCATTGGCATTAAGATTGTCCATATAACTCAGCACTGTTTCATTTGTAATGCCTTCAATAGTGACTTTAGTACGTTGCGACACATCCTTTGGTGCAACAACAGGTTCAGAAACTCTTGTATAGTCACCCAACTTGTTGGGGTCAAATCCCATATCAACTACAGAGTTGCGTAAAACAGTAATTTGTTGTCCCTGATCTAGTTCTCTAACTGCTTGCAGTACTGCTGAAGCATTGGCAGAAAGCTGATAACCAGCAGGAATTGGCGCAACAATACCTTGATCCATCCATACCCCAAGTTGATACCAGAACCCTAGTTTGATGTTTGCTGACCAAGTAGCATAGGTACGACAAATAGGTGTATCAGCATTGTTGGCGAGATCGCACATTACCTGACTTTGCTCAGTAAAAGTCATTTTCCGAATTTGATCGAGAGTTGCTTCAGCAAACTGCATCCGAGCAGCGCCTGGAGCAGCAACCGTAATTGTTTTACCCATTTCTAAATAAGCAAACCAAGTCCAAGCCAGCTGATCTTCCGCACTGAGTTGCTTAAATCTAGCAATGGTCGCTGGTACTGCATCAGCAGATAAGGTTTCTGGGAAAATACCGCGAGCCGAGTCAATTGTAATTGCCATATTTACACACTTAACCTTAATCGTATTTACAACTAAAGGACGCAGGCAAGAGCGTTTGAACGTTCAAGTTTTAGCGACCTGTTACAAAAATATCACAAAAGTTAATAAATATTCACAAATTTTAATGGCATTGCAAAATACACCTCCAGTCTGGTGGAGAAAGGCAAAAGAGCTAAACCCGAATTTCTCACGGATGGGTGGGGAGTGTGGGGGAAAGATTTCTTCACTATCCTCCTACTCCTTGCACACCCCTGGATTTCTATCTTGTGAGAAATTCAGGTAAATCCCGCCTAGAATTAAAATCCCAGGCTCATAGCTATGGAATACATAGAAAAATTAACCGCAGATGGACGCAGATAAACGCTGATAAAATAGGTGTTTCTGAGGCAATATTTAAAGCTAGTAAAAGTAAAAGTAGGTTGGGTGTAACGAAGTGAAACCCAACATGGATAAGCAATACAGCAATCCTACATAAATTACAAACATCGCGCTACCTTGTCTACCCTGTCCTCCTTGTCTACCTTGTCTCTGTTATGTTCCTAGCACCTAAAAATGCGCGGATGGGTGGGTGTAGAAAATCAAGCTTGAGACAAAATCCTTGTATGGCTTTCCACATAAGCTTTTCGAGAAAAATTAAATTAAAATCATCCGCGCACCTCACGCTGTCCAGGTTTCAGCGATTCACTATAAATCAACTGACATTTACTAGTGTTATAATTAACCCATCTGCCAAACTGAACATTGAAAACCAAATACAGACTGATTTTCCAGCCCCCGCCATTGAAATTTCACTTAATCCCTATCAGGGATTGAAACATAAAAGGAATCACTCGCAGAGTAATGGGAAACTCATTGAAATTTCACTTAATCCCTATCAGGGATTGAAACGTAGTTGGTGTAGTTGTCAAGGTTAAACAGGGTTAGCTATTGAAATTTCACTTAATCCCTATCAGGGATTGAAACGGATGCTCCTTGCATGTCTGATAACTGCTGCATCATTATTGAAATTTCACTTAATCCCTATCAGGGATTGAAACTGGGTGTTTGCAGTTGCTAAAGAAGTGCTGCCAGCAAATTGAAATTTCACTTAATCCCTATCAGGGATTGAAACGTGTTGACTAAGCTTTTTTAGCCTTTGCCCGTTTAAGTTGAAATTTCACTTAATCCCTGTCCTAAATCATTGGTAAAATTTCTATATCTTTTTCTTCTTTCTTACCTTTGCGTCCTTTGCGTTCTTGGCGGTTCGTTTCCATATCTATGTTTTTCACGACTTATTTAGGATTGCTATAGGTGTTTAATGAGTGTATCTTTTTGGCAATCTAATTGTAACTTTAGTTCCCTTTTCTTCTTGACTAGATAAACTAATATTCCCACCATGTAACTCTACGCAAGCTTTAGTAATTACTAAACCCAAACCTGTTCCTGGGATAGTGTCAACATTACTACCCCGACTAAAAGATTTAAACAAATTTTCTTGATCTACAATGGGAATACCTATGCCCTCGTCTTGAATGTCTAGAAATATTTCTGATTCCTTACCATTAAGATAAACTATGACATTGCCACCATCAGGAGAATACTTGATGGCATTAGATAATAAGTTTAAAAATATTTGGCGCAAAAGTCCGCGATCGCCCCAAAAGTTTTGATAATTGCCTGTCACTTGTAAAATGATTTCATGGCGATTATCTAATATTTCTTGTTGTTCAGCAATTAACTCAGAAATAAACTGGAATATATCTAAAGGCTGTGGTTTAAATTTAGTTTTATCCAATTCTAATTGATGAACCAAAAGCATATCATCCACAAGTTTAGACATGTGTCTTGCTTTCTGCTCAATAATCTGCAAAAAGCGATTTTTTTTCGCATCACCTAACTGTTCGCCGTGCTGTTTAATTGTTGATGCAGCCGCCAAAATTGAAGCTAAAGGTGTGCGGTATTCGTGAGAAACTGTAGTGACAATTTGCGATTTAAAATTATTGAGTTCCTTTTCTTTGACAAGTGCAGATTGAGTCATTTCTAATAGTTCTGCTTGTTGAATTGCTATTGCCAACTGCACCGATACTTGGTTGAGAATTTCCACTTCATCAGCAGGCCATAGCTTATCTTCCGAACTGGGTTGAGCAATTAAAAAACCCCAAAGTTTCGGATTGGGGTGGCTATTATGACTAACATTAATTGGAACTACTAAATTAGCCTGAGTATTTAATTGCTCTTTTTTGTGAAAGCAAAAATGACTCAAACTTGCTTCATAAACACGAGAAATTCTGCGTCTGTGTCGCCATTGATGATTTTCACCGAGGTTACTGTAGGCAACAACTAAACTTTTTTGCCTGCGTACATTTGTACTATGTGCTTCTTGTGTGGTGACAAAGTGAGTTTCTGGTTGATGGTAAACATCGGAAATCTGATCATATACTTGTTCAATTTCCCCAGAAGAGGCAACTATCTTACCACCCATATCAGAGGTAAACTGATAAATAATCACGCGATCGCACTTCAAAAGTTGCTGTACTTCCACTACAGCCGTATGCAAAATTTCTTCGACATTTAAAGACTGACGAATCCTCAGTGCTGTCGTCGCAATTAAACGCTGTCTTTCTTGCGTTTGACTGAGTTTAACTTTCAGACAAGATTGCTTAATAGCATTACGCACTGCTAATTGTAAAACATCTAACTGGAGGTGCTTTTTCACTAAATAATCATCAGCACCACGCTTCATTGCCTGCACCGCAACCGCTTCATCACCACGCCCAGTCAACATAATAATAGAAGCAGGTGTTTCACTTCGACACTTTTGCAAGCGTTCTAACAAATCTAAGCCACTCATATCGGGCAAGCAAAAATCCAGCAAAATCACATCACAGTGAATTGCTTGGCATAACGCCAACCCTTCTTCCGCAGAGTCAGCCTCGAATATCTGATATGAATTTTGGGGATCTTTTAATAAGTACCGACGATAAACTTTCCGATCCTCGGCACAATCATCAATGATGAGTAGCGTCCAGGTGTCCGGCATATTAAGAATTAGGGAGAATATTTACACTCCTTGACTTAGCATCCCACAAATGACAGCAATATTAACTAACTATTACAAAAATATAAATTAAATCTTAAGTTTAAGGGGTTAGGGGCTAGAAATAAACTCCTGCCTTCTGCCCCAACCACGTAGCGGTAAGTCAAAAGGCAAAAGTAAAAGTCAAAAATCAAGAATACTTTTGACTTCTCCGGCTTTGCCGGAGCCTCTAATCCGCAGGCGGTACTGTATTCCTCTCCAACCAATACTCAACAAATGCTTGGACTGTCTTTTGCAGTTCTTGAGCATCCATCGGCTTGACTAGATAGCCATTGGCACCTTTTTGGTAGCAAAATTCAATGTCTTTGGGGTTAGATGACGTGGTGAATACCACAATGGGGATTTTCTTTAAACTGATATCTTGCTTGAGCCGTTCTAGGATGTCACGGCCATCAATCCCAGGTAAATTCAGGTCAAGCAAAATCACCGAAGGCTTCGGTATGGTGTTCGGGTTTTGGGAATCCTCTTCTTGATAAAGGAAGTCCAAAACCTCATCCCCGTTTGTACATCTATATATAGGGTTCTGGACAGCCAACCGCCGCATTAGGCGTTGCAACATTTTAAAGTCTTCATTGCTATCCTCAACAACCAACAGAGGTTTGTTAAGTTTTTTTGTCATCAGAGATTTTAAAAAATGTAACAAAATTTTTCAAATATCTTAAACTATTGCCGCAACGTGAAATAAAACGTGGAACCATTGCCCATACTAGATTCCACCCAAATCTGACCGCCGTGTAACTCAACAATTTTTTTAGAAATGGCGAGTCCTGCACCTGTACCGCCGCCATACTTTTCTTGCGAGTGCAGCCGCTTAAATAGACGAAAGATGGTTTGGTAATGATGGGGTTGAATACCAATTCCGTTATCTTTGACGTAAAAAACGGGAAATAAAGTGAATTTTTGGAGTTTATCTGATTCTTGCTGAGTAATAAAGCCAATTTCAATCAATGGTTCTGGTTTATCGTTATATTTCAAAGCATTAATTATTAAATTAGTAAAAACTTCATGGACTAATACCGGGTCACACTGAACTGCTGGTAAAGGTCGAGGAATGTCAATATTCAGTTGTGCTTCTTGACGGCTGGCTTGAATGACATCAATTACTTGGTTTAGCAGTTCATTAAAATCAGTTAGTTGGAGATGTAATTCTGTTTGCCCTAATTGCGAGAGGCGCAGCAGCGAATTAATCAGCGTTTCCATCCGCACAGACAAAGCAAGGACAGTCTGTAAGTAGTCAATGCCATCTGCATCTAAGATGTCGGCATAATCTTCGATTAAAATTGTCGAGAAATTATAAATCCCGCGCAAAGGTTCTTTCAAATCATGAGACGCTGCATAAGCAAAAGAAGCAAGTTCGCGGTTACTGCGTTCTAACTCTTGGTTGATTTTGGCTAATTCTTCCGCTTTAGAAAGAACAATACCAACAATTGCCCCCTTCAAAGCCCAAGCATTATCAATCTCACACTGTTTCCAAGGTAGAGATGTTAACTGGACGATTTCTTGCCACTTTTCAAAAGATGTGCGCGGACACAGAGTAATACTACCATCTGTATTTGTCTGGATTGATTCATTGGGATTGCCTGCCCAATTAATAGTCTGCACGACTTCGGGACGAAACCACAAAATATAGTAACGCTGGACTTGAGAAATACGTAACAACAGCAACCCACTGGCAGTATTTTTAAATTGAATCGCTTCTGGGTAAAGTTTCGGCAGAGAATTAGTAGCAAATATGCGTTCACTAACGTGATTATCTACCCAAGTAATTAATTTCCGTACCTTTTCTATTTCTGGCGTTGCACCCACCAGTGTAATTTCATTGTCTAAACATACAGCTGCTCCGGTGGCACTAACAAGGGCAAGTAAACTTGGTTGCGGTTTAATTAAAGCATCAATAAAATTATCGGCTTGGGAAATTAACTCGACAAATTCAGCTTGGAGGGATTTCAACTTCACTTCGTAGTCTAATTCAGAGTGAATAACTTTATGTCCTAACTCTGAGGAGACAATTTGACCGAGAAATTCGCAGATTTTCCGCACTTCGTAAGTGAGATATTTTGGTGTTTGATGATGACAGGAAATTAACCCCCACAACTGTTGATTTTTAATTAAAGCAATCACCAAAATAGTAGATACGCCCATATTTTGATGATAGGTAATACAGCATGGATCTACACTCCGCAATACCGACCAAGTTAAATCAAGGGGTGTAGCTGCATCTTGGGAAATTAACTGTACAGATTGGGCGGTAAAATCGGGGATAAATCGCTGTAGACATTGGGTGTATAGCTGTCTGACTGGTGTGGGAATATCTGTAGCGGGAAAGTGAAGTCCCAAATAAGGTGATAAATCTTCTCGTTTAGCTTCTGCAACTACTGAACCTGCACCTTGTTCATCAAATTGATAGATCATCACGCGGTCAAAAGCGGTGATTTGGCGATATTCGGTGGCGACTAAATGCAGAAATTCTGCTAAATTTGTGGTGTGTTGCAAATGTGCGATCGCTTCACTCACCAAAGTATGAAAACCTAAAAAACTTATATCTTCATCACTGTTTTTTGGTTCTAGTTCCAAAATTACCGCATTGGTTGTTCGGTGAGCAATCCCATCAAAGTAGCGTACTTGATTACCAGTGGTAATTGGTATTTTCAAAATCGTAAAAGTCCCAATTTTTTTCTCTAAGCATTGTTTAATGGCTGTTATCTGGGGAGTCGCCAGTAAACAACTCAGTGGTTGACCGAGTAAATCTTGGGGTTGTTTGTCTAGATAAGTGGCGGTGTTGTTGCTGACTTGCCAAATTGCTAATTCAGTATTCAAAGCCAATAGTAAACCATGCGGCTGTATCGACCCAGAAAGATGAATCGGTTGGTCATGGCTGTTCTCAGAAGCAGGTTGAGTAGTGATGTCTTCAGGACTCATGGTGTGGATAGATAAAGTTTAACTGATGACAATGCACTAAATTGCAGATAGGAATTATTCTGCCTTGCTCTTGCTCCAGATTGATAGAAACTTATGAATTGCTGACATCTATAGCAATCCGGTTTGATTTCTGAATTTATTTGTGTAGGTAGGGAATAAGGAGTAGGAAAGAAGCCTGATCTGAGTGTACTGATTTTTTTCCCAAATCAAATATGAGTCCTATAGATGATTTTTAGTCACTAAAAATTTAGGACATAAAAGTTACACTTGTTTTTAATCTCGCTGGAACTTGAATTTTTCTCAAACCGTCAAAGCAAGTATTAGTAGGAATTATAAAGTTTGTTTATTTTATTTGTACTGTAGCTGCTTAAGTAGTTGCTTGTATTAATATTGACGCTATAATTGATGCGGCAAATCAAAAAAAGGGATGTGTGCATTTAGAGAAAGTTGCACCAGCCTGGAAAAGACTAATTTGCTATCAAAAACTTTTTATTTCCAACAAGGTATTTAGTATGAAGTGTAGGAATTTTTTGACTATTTTGACAACCAGTTTAGTTTCCATGATATCTTTGCCTGCGATCGCTCAAGCAGAAACGTCATTTCAAACACCTACTGGAAATATTCACTGTACAATTCTACAAGCAAATATTCGTTGCGATATTTTAAAAATTACTGCAAAAATTCCACCCAAACCCAGAAGCTGTGAATTTGACTGGGGTCATGCCTTTATTCTCGATGCACAGGGTCGTGGTTATCGGGGTTGTTATGGTGATACAACAGTAAATCCCCAAAACCCTGTTTTGCAATATGGTAAGACATTACGTCATGAAGGTATTGTCTGCACATCCAGAAGAACAGGCTTAACTTGCGTGAATCGCGATCAAAGAGGCTGGGAACTGAGTCGAGAGAAACAAAGATTCTTTTAAAATATCAGCATTGGGTTGAGTGCGATCGCTTCATCATCAACTACTCTTAAAACAAGCCCCGACAACTAGAAGCCGGGGCTTAATGCTGAATAAATGCGATTCGCAACTTATTTCTAAAATCCATCTCCTCAAAGAAGATTGGCGATAATTCTTGTTAACCTTACCTTATATATAAGGTAAGGTTAACAAGTTAAACAAAATATGAATTAACCATCCTCCCGTGATTCAGAATTATTTGTATTAGTTTGTTCGGTCTCTTTTTTCTCCTGCTGGACTTCACTGGCTTGTTGTACTTGTTGAAGATGAATATTATTCACCTGCACAATAAATTGTTCAATTGCTTGGCTGGCTTTTTGTTGCTGCTGACTGCTATCAGATGCGTCATAACAGCGATAAGCTGGGGTTACACCCAAAATAAATTTTTCTTGTTCAGCCTCTAATAATTCTAAGGTTGTGTTAGCAGCTACCCAGTTTTTTTGAAAAGGAAATGAGGTAACAATACTAGCTACTATTGAGGCAACTGCTGGACAAATTACAGGGAGCCATTTCAGCCAATTTTGACCAACTTCGAGTTTATCCACCAAAACTAAAATTGGAGTCACACCTGATAAAATAACCGTAGATATTTGCAGAACATAGTAAAGATTTCTCGAAAGATTTCGAGCTTTTTTATAATCATCAATTAAATCCTGGCAATACTGTAAAGCTTTTTCTCTGGCCGGAACAATTGGATTATTTTCCAACAACAAATTATTGTTGTTTAGCATATAACTATAAATTTCGGCTTTTTTTGTCAAATAACTACGGTTGGCAACATTTTGTGAATCTTGAAATAACTGCCTGTTAAATAAAAATAAGAAAGTCAAAATTGTTAAAGCGATCGCTCCCACAATGACCAAATTTTCGTTATTGGCATAAACAGTTAGTACAATACCACAGCAGACAAAAGCAGCAGCCAACAAATATTCTAAGAGTTTTAAGATAAATAAACTTTTCCTGTTGGCTGTGAGAGATAAATCTAAACTGCGGGAACTTTCTCTTTGTGGTTGCTGTTCAAAGCTAGAAATGTCGGAAGTAATCATAATTGTGTATGCGCTGGATTAACCTGTAAAATCAAATACTGTTATATCAGCTAGAGAAATCCTCGTACAGCCGAAAATACTTGTAAATTTTGACTTTCAGCGAAAATTTTTCTCTAGACTGGATACAAACAAAGTGCTTAAAAACACTTTCTGCGGCAGAATTTAGTATGTTATAACACAGCCGTTATCCCTGCTGACAAACAGTACAATTACACTTGTCAAATCTGGCTGAGAGATGTGTATGGAATACTCAAATGAAAAAAATTATTTTAATCACCGCATTAACTGGCTTATTTTCGCTGGCGTTGACAGCTAACCAAGGCTTGATTTCGGCACAGTCTCCACAAATAGCACAATCTCAAGGTGTAATCATCCCTGTGGAGAAAGCTGGACTGGGAAAAATTCGTCCGGGAATGTCGGAACAACAAGTACGCCGCATTTTAGGAAAACCCACCAGCACTAAAACCGAATTTAGTCCTGGAGTTGGTGACAATATTCGCACCCTGCAATATCCTAATATTTCTTTATATTTAGTCCCCTATGTCAACAAACCGAAAAACTTATTCTTTGTTTATTACTTTGTTACCCGTAGTTCTAAATTTCTCACTCCTACGGGTGTAAAAGTTGGTGATACACAATCTCAGGTAATCAAGGCTTACGGAAAGCCCTATATATCGAAAGAAGGCAACGTCACTTTTTTAGTATATGGGGTTGGTAGTCCAGATAGCGCCGCCGCATTGACGTTTAGTATAGAAGCTGGCAAAGTCACAGAAATTCAGTATAGTGAACAGCTACTCTAACTTTTACCTGTGGAGATAGAGGTTTGCTATAAATAATGCAGGCTTTTGAGCCAATATCCAATCAGCTAATCACGGAAAAATCCCACAACCAAAAAAGAAATCAGGACTCTTGACTAGCTCATAGGATTTTTACTCAGCACTCAGCACTCAGCACTCAGCACTTTCAAGTCAGTATGAATAAAAATATCAATCACTCCCTGACAAAGCTAGTAATTACATTAGGACTCACAAGTATAAGTATATTGGTCAATACTGGTATATCCGAGCAAATTGTTCTCGCAAAATCACTTAATGTTAAAAAATGTAATATTTACGCTTATGTGACTGATCCAGATCCGCAAGGCTTAAATGTGCGGAGTGGTATAAGTCTGCGTCACAAAATTTTAGGACAAGTACCAATTAACGAAACAGTCCAGATTGTTGCAGCTACTAAAAACTGGGTACAGATTACAAATGCTAGTGCTGGTTTTACAGGTAAAGGTTGGGTATCTGTAGGAAAATTGGGTTTATCTACTCGTGGTTATGGTACTAGTGGGGTGAATATTTACGCTAATGCTAATCAACAAAGCCGAAAAATCGGCAAAATCCCGGCTGAGACGGCGGTGAAATTATTAGGCTGTCAAGGAGATTGGGCGCAAGTAGAATATCAAGGTATCAAGGGTTGGTTAACGAGAGAAGATCAGTGTGGTGCAGCCTTAACAACTTGTTCGTAATATTCAGGACTTACGTAAGTGTCACAATTGCTGGTTGGTGCGTGACGCTATAAATCTGATGACTACGTTCAAATCTTCTCGTTGCGTCACACACCCTACAGAAAAAATATGCCAGTTGCATAAGTCCTAATATTGTCGGGAGTGGAGCAGTTACCATAAAAGTTAGTACTCATCGTCTAATAAAATTGAGCTTGAGGTAAATAAATGCCTTCTCCATTCCCAGGAATGAACCCGTATTTAGAGCATCCGCGTATATGGCCTAGTGTACATCACTTATTAATTAGTGAAATTGCCAGGTTTTTATCTCCGCAACTGCGTCCTAAATATCGAGTTGTTGTAGAAGTCAGGATGTATGAATCTAGTATGGAGAACGCATCACTAGTTGGCATACCAGATGTGTCAATTCAAGGCTCGCCAGGGGTAATTAATCGTAATAATAGTAATGTTAATCTTGCAGTTGCAGAACCAGTTGCCAAACCCATAAAAGTTAAAATTCCTACACCAGAAATTATCAAAGAAGGTTATTTAGAAGTAAGAGAAGTTGGTACAGAAAATGTAGTGACTATCATAGAAATTTTATCGCCAACTAACAAACGTCGTGGTAAAGGTAGGCAAATCTATGAGGAAAAACGGCAAGAAATACTAGGAAGTCAAACTCATCTACTAGAAATAGATTTACTCCGAAATGGTGAAAAGATGCCATTTTTTGATACTGACATTGAAAGTCATTACCGAATTTTAATTTGTCGTGGCGATCGCCGCCCTTATGCTGATTTATATGCCTTTAATATCCAAGATGTCATTCCGTCTTTTTCCTTACCCCTACGTGCAGGAGATAACGAGCCAATTCTTAATTTGCAGACATTATTAAACGAGGTGTATGAAATATCAGCTTATGATTTAGTCATAGATTACAACCAAGCGCCCTTCCCAGCGTTGTCAGAAGCAGATGCAGCCTGGGCAAATGAAATGTTACAAACCAAAGGATTACGCTCAATCGCCCACAGTCCAGAAATCCCCAATTAAAATTTAAAGTTAGGGTTTCTCTGAAATTAAGACTCATGACATTTTCTGCTCGTTTGCTTTTGCTTTGTAGCTTAGTTAGTACGTTGGGACTAGCATCAGCACTGCCAAACTTAGAAATAGCTAATGCACAAACCGCCAACTGTCCTACTCCGGCTTTAAATCGCTTTCAACGTCATAAAGTGGCGCGTGGCGAAACTTTAGAAAGCATCGCCCAAAGCTACAATCTCGCGCCTGAAACACTGATTGTCATGAACCCAAATGTGAACAATGGCCGTGTGAGTGTGGGTAGTGAACTGCAAATACCACCTTATAACGGAATTGTGGTGGAAGTTCCGACTGGACAAAGTTGGCGAGAGGTAGCAGCAAAATATAAAGTTCGGCCTGATGCGCTGTTTGAAATTAATGGTTGTCAAGCAAATCCAAAAATTGTTTTTGTTCCTGGGTTAAATTGGTTGCCAAATCCACCGCAAACTACATCGCTGATCCCAACAAATTCTAATACACCAACTCGTGCAGCTATTAGCGGCTATCCTTTAGAGCAGGCTACAACGCTGGGGTTAGGTTATGGTTGGCAAATTAATCCTCGCAACAAGGAAGTATTTTTTCACAGTGGTGTAGATTTGTTAGCGGCTGTGGGTACTCCGGTAGAGGCGATCGCTCCTGGTACTGTAGTATTTGCTCAAGAGCAAGGTAGTTATGGTCAATTGGTGATTATTAACCACAGTGGTGGATTGCAAAGCCGCTATGCTCATCTTGCTAGTATCAAGGTTAAGGTCAATCAGCAAGTTAAAACAGGTGATGTATTAGGTACGGTGGGAACGACTGGCGAACCGACAACTCAACAACCACACCTTCATTTTGAAATGCGTTCTAGTTCATCCCAAGGATGGGTGGCGCAAGATCCCAAAAGTTATTTGAAGAAGTGAAGATTCTGAGTTAGATGAAATTGGCAATCAGTTCGGTTGTTTTCACAATGTGCATTCCAGCCTCAGCAAATCTCGCAAAAGCTGCATCTGCTTGTTCGGTATAGTCTACAACACCAGGAACGACAACCGGAGAAGAGGAATCTTCTAAGAGATAAACTTTTTTCGCCAGGGTAGCATCTACCTGTTTAATTTCTGTTAATAAATCATCAATTGTCCAAGCCACACAATGGCTTTTGGCTTGACCACCAATAATCACAGCATCAAATTCTAAAAGTTGCTTGATGAGTTTAGTATTTTTGTGAGCAAGGGGAGATTGATCAAAGCCAATCAAAACTTCTGGACGTAATATAGAATAATTTTCTGTTAAAGCATTCTCACCTTTAAGTTCAAATTGAGTCTGACTTTGCCGCGCCATACAATGGAAAAATATTGCTTCTTCCACAGCCGAAACTAAAGCATGACCAATGCCACCCAAAATAGAATGGTAAGGCCAAACAATCAGGGGATATTTACCATCTTGACTGAGTTGTTTAACGTAGTGATAGGCTTGTTTTTCTAATAATTTATAGTTGCCATGAGTAATGCTATGGGCAACTGCGGGGTTAACTTGCCAAACACCTTGTTCAATATCTGCGGGAGTGATATTAGTGGCGGCTGGTATCGGGTGTTGCCCTTGAGAATTCACCCAAAAAATCGGGTGAAAAATTTGCATTGCTGTATGTGTATCGAGGGTAGGAATAATTGTGGTAATTGTGCCTAAATTACGATAAATAAATTCACATAATCTTTGATTATCTTCTACGGCTGCATTGCCAGATTGACCACCGACAAATAATTCAAATCCGGGAATACAAAAGGTATTTTGAACATCAATTAATAGTAGGCAAATGCGAGTTTTGTCGGAAGCGGATGGTGGAATATTATATTGCTTTGCCCAAGTTTCGGCGGCGCTTGCACATTCTTGGTAAGGGACGCGCCAGACTTCGCCGACTTTATCGGGGTGGAAGTGCGGGGGAATTGGTAGTGTATGTAGAATTGTATTCATATTTGAGCTTGTGGTAGTTGCTGCGATCGCATTTCTGCTGCTGTGATAGCCGAATCTTGTCAGAAAGTCAACCAAGACAAATGCTGATTGAGTATGTATCTAAAACCCTTACACCCCTACACCCAGTCTCCACAGAAAATCTTGGTGCGTAAGTTTTATGAATATGAAATAGGCAAGGTGAAATAAAACGTACTACCTTCACCAAGAACACTGCTTGCCCAAATACTACCACCATGTTGTTTGACAATACTTTGACAAATTGCCAAACCGAGGCCTGTTCCGCCTTTAGCACGCGCATCCGAGACATCAACTTGTTCAAAACGTTCAAATATTGTTTCTAGTTTATCGGCGGGAATACCTCTACCTTGGTCTTGGACTTGAAATAGTACCCAATCGGCTTGGGGTTGGGCTGATAAAGTAATGACTGAGTTGAGGGGAGAAAATTTGATGGCGTTACTCAATAAATTCGTCAGGGTTTGGATAATTAAATCAGGATCAGCCCAAACGCAAGCAGTGGTGGGTTGAACAGCAATTGTCACGGCTGCTGCTAAGGCTATAGGTTGTACTTCACCGACGGCGCATTGCATTAAATCAGCCGCATTGCAGACTTGTTTGATTAGTTGGACTCGCCCAGAAGATAAACGCTCCAAGTCTAAAATATCATTGACCAAACGCACCAGGCGATCGCTATTTGTTGCAGCTTGCTGAATCATCCGTTTGGCTTTTTCTGGTTTATCATCATAAATCCCCGTATTCAACAGCCCTAAAAATCCTTGAATAGCTGTGAGTGGAGTCCGCAGTTCATGACTCACAACCGAAATGAACTCATTTTTTATCTGTTCAATAGCTTGCTGTTCAGTCACATCTTGAATTTGTAGAACATAGTAGAGTGGTTGATTTTGGAAATCTTGTACCAACGATAAACTCGTTAGCCCCCAAGCAATACGTCCGCCATAACACAAGTAACGTAACTGCGCTTGAAAACTGCGATTTTCATTACTCAAAACTTGCTCTATACCTTGTCTTAACTGATGTGCATCTTCTGGGTGAATTGAGTCAAACACACTCAAACTAAAAAACTCAAACTCAGCGTAGCCCAGCATTTCACCTAACATCGGATTAATTTGCAACCAGCGTTGATCTAATCCCAACAGCGCCATCCCAATGGGAGCATTATAAAATGCCAAACGAAATCGCTCTTCACTCTCACGCAAAGCCAACTCGGCTTGTTTGAGGTCAGTAATATCTAGTAACACTCCATACCAGCAAATTTCACCATTTTCCCGGCGTTCTGGGCGGGAGTTGGCACGTACCCATTTTATCTTCCCAGAGGGAGTAATAATCCGCCATTCATGGGCAAACGGTTCTAGGGTTTTAAGACTTTGAATAGTTAGCTGATTATAAAGTAGCAAATCATCAGGATGCACTTGCTGATATGTCAATAAAGCATCTGCTAAAACTGTTTGGGGTGCTAATTCCTGAATTTCTGCCACCCCGGAACTGATATATTCATAACGCATTTCATTCGTAGCTGGATAATAAGCCAAGATATAAATCTGTGCAGGTGAAGCAGCTGCAATTTTTTGAAACCTTGCTTCACTTTTGACTAAGGCTGCTTCTGCAAGTTTACGCTCATCAATTTCTTGTTGTAATTTTTGGTTAACTGTTACTAATTGGGCAGTTCTTTTTTGAACACGCTGTTCTAGTTCCTCTTGTAGTCGCCTGAGTTGATTTTCCACTTCTAAGCGTTCGGCAATTTGCGCTTGTAATGCCTTGTTTGCTTCGCTTAATTGCATCGGACTAGGTAGAGCCAGTGCTTTTGGTACTAACGGTACAAGTTCTATGGCGGTAAATAATGAAACCAAAGCCGTTGCTGCTTTGATAATACCTGATAGCCAATAGGTAGGATGCCACAATGTCCAAATTTCGGCGATATGGGTTGTACCGCAAAAAATAATAAAAGCCGCAAATAACAAGAATATCCAATAAAAAGGTAAATCTTGCCGCTTACGAACAAAGTAGAACAAAGTCAAAGGAATCGAATAGTAAGCTAGGGCAATGATGGTATCAGAAATAATATGCAGCCAGACTAAACCCGGTTGCCATAAGTAACAGTGACCATGAGGAATAAATGAGCCGTTGCTAAATAAATTTATGATCAAGTCGTGCATGTCACACAAACCTAATGCTCGTACTTGGAAAAAAGGTGATCCCATTGTCGAACCACAAGGTGTGTATTGACTAGCGAATGGGGATTTAGTGATGAGTCGTGAGTGTCGTTGAAGAAGGCAGTGGTTCGACTACGCGGTAATCAAGCAAAGCGATGCACTGAGTTTATCGTTCGCGTAGCGTCTGCGGTAGGAGAAGTGTCGAGATTCACTAACCGGAGACAGGCTGGGGCTTTGCTGGAGTATAGTAGGCACTAGATGTAAGATGTGTGTTTAATTGCTTACCGATGTCTTCACTACCTTGACTACAGCTATGATGAGTGGGTGATTCCGAGCTTGCATCTGTACAATTCATCTCAGATTGATACAACGCCATAGTTCTTCAAGAAATCTTTGCAATTCCATAGGTAAAACCCCATAGTCAAGATGTATCCATAATTTTTAAGTAGTCGCAGGTGAGCAGGGGAAAAGAATTAAAAACCAATGAATTTGTGTCAGCACTCAGGATTTTGGGATAACACGCTTATCCTAAAGACAAGACGACGCGAAAACCGCAAATTCTTAAACCACCGTCTGATTCATTCCAACTGCGGCTGGCGCTACGACACAGTTCTGCGCCAAAGTTCCAAGAACCACCACGCAACACCCGCCGATTGCTATCACCGCCATCTTCCCAAACTCTTCCGTCTGTGGGTGCGCCTTGGTAGTTGTTGTGCCAAGGGTCAGCGCACCATTCCCAAACTAACCCGTGCATATCATACAATCCAAAGGCGTTGGCGACTTGAAAACTACCGACATCGGTGGTTTCTTTACGATACCTGGTTTTGGTTTCCATGATGTAGGTATTGCTGTCGCTGTAGTTGACTAATTCGGTGGTAATTGTTTCGCCAAAGTGAAAGGATGTGGTAGTGCCGGCGCGACAAGCATATTCCCATTCGGCTTCGCTGGGGAGGCGGTATTCTCGTCCGGTTTTTTGTGAGAGTCTAACGCAAAATTCTACAGCTTCGTGCCATGAAACGTTTTCGACTGGGCGATATAGTCCTTTAAATTTGGAAGGGTAGGGGTTGAGGGTTTGTTTGACTTTGGGTAAGCCTGCAACAGCACGCCATTGTGCTTGGGTTATGGGATATTTACCCATAAAAAAGGGTGCGATCGCAACTCGATGTTGGGGGCGTTCGTCAGCATCGCCTTCAAAGTTGGGCGAACCCATGAGATATGTCCCACCGGGAATGGCTAACATTTCTAAGGTGATGCCTTTACTTAATTCTTCCACAAAAAACTCAGATGTAGCGCGATCGCGGTTAACTTCTCTACCGCCTGTGTCTATCGTGACTACCTCAAATTCACAGGTTTGTAACGGCGGTAATGGTCGAATTATTTTTGGTTCTGTGGGTAATTTGAGCAATGTTGGTTGCGTGATTGGTGATTCAATAATTACTGTTTTGGCAGATTTTAAATCATTGAGAACTTCGGCTGCTGATTGATATCTGTCACTTGCTAAATGTTGCAGTAATTTATTGAGAATTTGCCTTAAGTCTTCGCTAATATAAATACCTTGTTTGTCTATATATTCTTGCCATAACCACTGACCATTCATGGCATCATATAAAGGGTCTTTAATCTGCCCGTAAACATCTTGAATGGGTAAACATTGAGTTAGTAACCGCACACAAGTCACACCCAAAGCATATAAATCACTGGCAGGACAAGCAAAACCAGCCATCTGCTCACTTGGAGCATAACCCATTGTATAAATCACTGTTGCTTGTCTGGCTATACTGGTTTGTGTAACTTGTTTAGCACCACCAAAATCAATTAATACTAATTTGCTATCGTGATCACGGCGAATAATGTTTTCTGGTTTGATATCTCGATGAACAACATTACAATTATGAATAAATTCTAATACTGGCAATAAATCAGTTAAGATTTGCCGGATTTTTTCTTCGTTAAACTGCTGTTCTTTAACTTCTTCTACAAGTGTTCTACCTTGAATAAATTCTTGGACTAAATATAAACTGGAACCTTGGGCAAAGTAAGCCAATAATCGCGGAATTTGGCTGTGATTTTCTCCTAGTTCATACAGCCGGAATGCTTCTTCTTTGAAGAATTCTGCGGCTTTTGTACGTTGTCCGGTTCCTTGAATTTGCGGAAAGAACTGTTTAATGACGCAAGGTGCATCTAGTCTATCTGCATCTTCGGCTGCGTAGGTTTTGCTAAATCCGCCTTCGCCTAATAGTCTAATGACACGGTAACGGTTTCGCAGCAGTTTACCAAAACTGCTTTGTCCACAACTTATGCAAAATCTATTGCCGTCAGCATTGAATGGATTTGAACAATTGGGATTTTGGCAGATTTGCATAACGAGGAGGAGGTAGCATCTTGTCCAAAGTTAGCCCCAATATTATCGAATTCAGGACTTACGCACCAGGATTGTTTATGAAGATTGGGTGTAAGGGTGTAAGGGTTTTAGATATATACACACGCCACTTGGCTCAAGTCGGGAAACCCGCCCACTCCAGTCCCTGCACCCCTACACCCTCGCCAAAACCCTTGATTTTTCGTTTTTATGCGTAAGTCCTAGAATTGAAAACCGATTTCTAGACAAATAAATATTAACTCAATTTCACCTGCATATATACTTGCACCAAAAAATACAAATGAGAAGAGTTTATTTATTTGTCGCTTTGTGTTGGGTACTTTTGAATTTTGAGAATGAATGATAGCACTAATTCCCATTCCAAGAGGAATGATAATGCGGGAATATTGCGATTGTCAAGGGTATTTAATGTTAGATGTAAGTACAAATCGAACTTGTGGAGATTTTGTAATAATTGATATATTTGGCTGAATTTTTAAAGTTAGCTTTGGATACATTTTGCTATACCTGATTTCTTAAATAAATCGGGTATATTCTTGTACATTCACTGCTTTCTTTCTCCCAAAATCCGCATAAATTCAGCTATAAAAGCAACAATAGCTGATATGGTAATTAACAACATACTGAGAGCATTTATATCAGGTTTAACACCAGTTCTAATCCGGCTAAAAATTTCCATTGGTAAAGTGTTATAACCACTACCAGCCGTAAAACTAGCAATTAAAAAATCATCTAAACTCAGTACAAAAGCCAGCAAACAACCAGCGATAATTCCGGGCATTAATTGTGGGACTAAAACTTTAATAAATGCTTGTACTGGTGTAGCACCTAAATCTAAGGCGGCTTCTTCTAAGTGGGGGTCTAAGTTATTCAGCCGTGAACCCACAACTAACCCGATATATGCTAAACAAAAGACAATATGGGCGGCGACAATTGTCCATAAACTCAAAGGAATAGCAAAGGCAGCAAGAAATACAAGAGTGGCAACAGCGATCGCAATATCAGGAATAATTAAGGGTAAGTAAGCTACACCACGATACAAACTCTTCCCAGGAAATTTATACCGCGCTAATCCTACCGCCATCAAGGTTCCCAACACGGCGGAAATTCCCACCGCACAAAAGGCAACGATCAAGCTATTGTTCAAGGCTGATAAAATGCGATCGTCACTGAACAGTTTACGATACCAATCCAGAGTAAATCCTTGCCAGGTAGCACTATACGGTGACTGATTGAAACTATAAAAACCTAATACTAGTATAGGCAAGTACATAAAAATATACATGATTACTGACAAAACCGCCTGCCATACGACACGCGGTTTTTTTTGTGTGGAAGAAATATTCATCTTCAGATTTTAGTGATTTTCTATATTTTCATAGTGTATTCGATTTAACCCAAAAGTCAAAAAATTAGGGTGTAAGAGGAGTAAGGCGTTCAATCTACCATATTCATTGGGAGGCCTCAAGCTTTGGTGTCGTTACCTTTATCTTGTGGTTTCCCCTTCTTTTTTTCTACCCCATCTCACATAAGACGTATAATATAACCTTTATATAATATTTTTTTCATCAATCAAATATTATTACTCAAGGCTATGACTGCATTTTGACCGCCGAAACCAAAGCTAAAACACAAGATATTTTGAATTGAGCTTTGTTGAGCAGTCATCACAAAATTTAAATCAAATTCTGGTTGCTGCAAGCCGACACAAGGTGGTAAAACTTGCTGCTGCAAAGCTTTGAAAGCAAAAGCAATTCCTAAAGCACCAGAAGCGCCGAGAGTGTGTCCTGTCGCACCTTTGGTGGAACTGATTGCTACTGTTTTAGGAAATAACTGTTGGATGATTTTGCTTTCAATTTTGTCGTTTAACTGCGTAGCTGTACCGTGGGCGTGAATGTAATTTATATCATTTGGTGTGAGATAACTGCGTTCTAGACATTGTTTAATTGCTGCGATCGCACTTGTTCCACTTGGTTCAGGTTGATTGGTATGATAAGCATCTGCTGTTAAACCAAAACCCAAAATTTCACCATAAACTCTCGCTTGGCGTTGCTTGGCTAACTCTGCTGATTCTAAAACCAACACCGCCCCACCTTCACCCAAAACTAAACCTTCGCGCTGCACATCAAAAGGATAAGCACCAGTTTTGGCTAAAGCATTCATCTGCTGAAACCCGCAAATAGTTAGCGGTGTAATTGGCGCTTCAACTGCGCCAGCAATTACTCGTTCACATTGGCCAGTTTGAATTAACAAAGCAGCTTGGGAAATCGACCAAATCCCCGTAGCACAAGCCGCCATTGGTGCAGCAACTATCCCAGTAGCCCCAATTTGTCTAGCAGTTGCGATCGCATTCATCTGGGGTAAAATATCTAACCAATCTTCTAATGCGTAATTGCTATCTTTGCCATTCATACCCCTAGCTAGAGATTCCCACGCACCTTGATAACTGCGACTCGAACCAATCACTACAGCACAGTCAGGTAATGGAGGATTCAACCCAGCATCTCGTAACGCCGAAGCAACAATTATCTGAGTCAGGATTTTTAACTCAGATGGTTGTTTACCAATTAAGCCGAGAGGAACTGATTCAAGTTCTGCAAACGGTTGCTGATATTGAATTCCTGACTTACCTGCTAACAAATTTTGCCAGCTATCTTCCAAGTTTGTGCCTAAAGCAGAGACTAAACCAATACCAGTGACAACAACCTTAACCAATTTTCTGAGTCAGAAGCGGGATGATGAAAGTATAAAGTGTGTAGTCTGAAGTCTGAAGTGTGACGTAATACATTTTTGAACAAGATAACTCAGAGGTACAGCAGGGGACAGGTGAGAGGTGACAGGTGACAGGGTTAAAAGTGTTTTCTTGTCCCCCATGTCTTCCTTGTCTCCCTTGTCCCCCTTATCTCCCTAATCCCCATACTTCTATCGGCTAATATCTGGGTCTAAAACGATATACGAACCAGACTCATCAACGTGATAAGTCCAAGACTGACGACGCACTCGCACAATTACTTCCCAACCTTCGATGGGGTCAAATTGTTGGGTACAAACTTCGCCAAAGTTGAACACACAACGATTACTAAAGGTTCTGCGGGTGGCTTGAGTAATTCTTAAATCACTCACATCTTCACCAGAACGCCGCGCTGCATCTCGTAAAATTTTATCTGCGATCGCTCTTGGTAATCCATAGTTGTTATCTGAACCGGAATTAGTAATATCTGGATCTAAAACGATTTGAGAACCAGATTCATTACTGTGATAAGTCCAAGACTGACGACGCACTTGCACAATTACTTCCCAACCATTGATGGGGTTATATTCTTCGGTACAGATTTCGCCAAAATTAAACACACAACGATTACTAAAGGTTTTGCGGGTGGCTTGGGTGATTCTTAAATCATCCACATCTTCACCAGAACGCCGCGCCGCATCTCTTAATATATTATTGGCGATCGCTCTGGGTAATTGATAACTGTTATCTGAATTTGAGTCGTCAATTTGCGGATCTAAAACAATCCGTGAACCCGATTCATCAACATGATAAGTCCAAGACTGTCTCTCAACTCTAACCACCACTTCCCATCCTTGAATCGGGTTATATTCTCTAGTACAAACTTCCCCAAAATTAAATATGCAAGGATTACTAAAAGTTTTACGGGTAGCTTGAGTAATTCTTAAATTACTAGTGCTGACACCAGAACGACGGGAAGCATCTTGTAAGATGTTATTTGCGATCGCTCTGGGTAATTGATAGCTGTTATCTGAACCTGAATCAGTACTATTGGGGTCTAAAACAATTTGAGAACCAGACTCATTGCTGTGGTAAATCCAAGACTGTCCCTCAACACTGACAATCACTTCCCAACCTTGAATCGGGTTGTATTCCCTAGTACAAACTTCCCCAAAATTAAATATGCAGGGATTTCCAAAAGTTTTGCGCGTAGCTTGAGTAATTCTCACCTGATTAGTTGCGACTCTAGCACGCCGAGCCGCATCACGAATGATGATATTAGCAACTCCCCTTGGTAAACGATTGGTACGATTGCGAAAATGGTCTGGTAAGCGTTGCGAAAGTTGTACCGACTCACCAAGTGGCGCAGCTTCCGCCAAATAATTACCCGTAAATCCCTGTCCAAAAGATAGCAAACTAGTTAAAGCCAAAGTCAAAGCAACACCTCTGGGAAACTGACTGGCGCTGCTGATTATGGCAAATAACTTTATATTTGATTTCATACCGTCATACCTGCATAAGTAAAAATACTTTTTTCAAAAGTCAAATTTTGCGACGTTTGACTTTTGCGTAGCTATTCTCAGTGGGTTGACGGATGACAAAGGTTGATTGTTGCTGATTCTTGGCAATCTTCCGGGGCGCTTTATTTTCTCAGATACGAAGATATTTTTTGTAGATAGATTCAAACCAAGTGATTTTCAGCCGAAAACATTATGATTCAGGTTTAGGAAAAATCCAGGGTTTGAAGAAGAATTTCGGGTTCTCAATCTTCCAAAACCTGGAAATTCCTACAACATAAGCCCTCACACCCCTAATTCCCCTGTAGTCTCACACCCCTGTTCCCTGATCACCAAGGTGTTTGGTAAATTATATACAGCGCAGATATTTATCTAGCGCCTGAATTTTTGCCAGGCAGCTGTTACTACCAAAAATTGTTCACCCAAACCAACCTAAATACCACCTTTGTCCAGCATCTATGCTGAAGTCCGTACACAGTAACATTTGGCATCAAAACCTCATCCAGTCTCAGGTTGACGGTTTATCGGGTCAAAATGTTATAACGTCTTCAATTCTAGATGCAAAATGGGAACACTAGCTCATAACTAGTGACTCATGCTTGGGAAAAATTCAACTTGGTTTCTAAATTCAAAGCCGAGCGAACAAAGTTGATAAGCAATGCTGAACTGAGCATCGCTGAGTATCTTTAGGTGGATGGGTCAAGAGTGATGAATGAAGCGGACACCTCAAACAACAGGGCTGTGATGGAATCTCTCAATTCTGCTAACTCGCTACAACCAGAGCCAACAAGCTGTCCTTTTTATGCAGTTGTGCCTTCTGAAAATCTGGCTATTAGGCAATTGCCACTCCTAAAACCAGCAGAAGAAACACCACAAGAGCAGCTAAATTCTGAATCTGTGGAAAATGTTACCCCAGCAGACTGGGTAGCAGAACCGAACAGTGAACAACAAGCAGTCATTGATGAGGAATTCCAGAAACTGCTGTTGTTAAATGAAGAACTGCGTACAGCTAATAATGAATTGTACGAACAAGTCGAGCATTTTAAAGATGAATTAGCTGAGTCAGAAAAAGCTTTGCAATGGCAAAAGAGGCGCTCTAGCGTCACTGAATCAATGCTGAATCAGCAAGCTCAAGAACTAATTGCAGCCCAAGAACAAATTCAGTCACTCTTTCAACAGTTAGACGCTACAGCACAAACCGTTCAACGCCAAGAAACTCTGATTGAAACTTACAAAGCACAGCTGCAAATTAGTCAGCAACGTCTCGCCCAGTTAGAACGAGAATGTGCTTTATTGCAAACTAACTATCATGACCAGTCTCAACAAGTGTTGCAGTCAGAAACTACCTGTCGAGAGTTGCGGACTCGCCTGATGCGCCAACAGCGCCAAACCCTGCAATTTAAAGCAGCTTTAGAAAAATGTCTCGAACCACCCACTCCTAACGACGACTCAGCCGACGAAACCACAAATCATACTTACAACAGCACTACTAAGCAAAGCCGATTTTCCAGAAAAGCTCGGTCTTTATTTCCTAACGTACAACCGATTAGACCTTGGTCAGCAGAACCAGAATCGCCGGCGGAAAATGTTGCTCATCCTTGGGGTGAATCTTCTGTACCACCCGCATCCAGCTATAGTCACCCCACTCCCCAACCTGCATCGCCTTGGAACTGGCCGACTAAGGAAGAAACACCTGCAACTACTGAACCTGATACTTCCACAGAACCCGATGATGAGCCAATTACCTCCGAAACTGTTTCATCAGGAGATTCATCAGCCAAGCTAGATGAGCAAATAGATAGTCTCATCCAAATGTTTTTTGCTTCCCAGACGGGAACAACACCACCTGCTAGTAGTGAAACGAATGTTACTAGTAATCAAGCTGAAAAACCTCTGTGGGAAGGCTGGGCAACAGATGAAGCATCGCCAGAAACTACCCTAGAGCAGCAATTGGCAGCATTAGAAACAGAAAATCATCCACCGATTACTGTACCTAGTTCAGTAATTGAAGAGTCAACAATTTTACCAGATAAAAATTCACCAATTTCTTTCACTGTACCGTTGACGAAAAAGACAACAGAAGAAGCAGAAAATTTGTGGTCAGAAACTACACCACAAAATACTGAGGAACTATCAGAGACAGAATTACCGCCAGAAACTTTGGTTGATTACAGCAATGATGCTCAATCACCCTCACCCGTGGTGTATCCCCAGCGTCCACCCAAGGGACGTAAATCTTTAGCATCTGTAGAATTGCCAAATTTTCGTCCTAATAGCTAAATGTAGTAGGTGACAGGTTTTGTGGTGTCTTAGTTTGATTGTTTAGATGACAGTTAAGATATTAAGTAGGGTGTTGCGATCGCACACCCTACTTATTTTTCTTGAGGCTAAACAAATTCTAGATTTGCCATCTCAAGTACAAATATCCCAAGAATTATTGAAACAATTACGATAAAACCGTCCTGCGGCCTCCTGCCTTTGTTAAGAATTACGAATTGGAATTACCGCTTCTGGGTTGATGGTGGATGTTTGATTGGGCGATCGCGGTTTACCTGTGGTAATTACGTAACGTAGTGCTAATAATTGTAACCACAATCCTGGGTTTCGAGGTTCGAGCCAAGGTTGAATTTGTTCCAGGAAGCGTGGAAACCAAGAACTCAACACCGCACTAACTAAAGCATATTTACTAAAGTTAAAATAACTACCCAGCCATCTGAATAAATCTTTAGGGCCAGCTAGTTCCCAAATCCACAACAGCAAGGCGGGGTTTTTACGGGCGGCTTTGAGTGCGAGGCGGTTAAAGGTGAACCAATCACATCTATCTTTGATGAAATTATCCGCAACCTCTGGCGGTTCACTGGCTAATAACCCAAAGAAAGTATTCAGCATCGAGTTAATGCGCTGGGGTGAAATGAATTTCCCTGTGGGAACCATCATCCCTTTAGAAAATAGCCAAGTAATTGAGACATTGCTTTGATAAGCGCGAATTTGGTTGAGGTGACGAAAACTTAATAAGTCATGTTTGAGGGCGGTATCTAATAAAGTTGTCAACCGTTCTAAGTTCCGCACCAAAGAACCAAAGCCTGTAAATACCAAGGGAGATTGTAAAGAAGCCGCATCACCGATCGCAATTAATCTATCAAAGGCAACTTTGCGATCGCTACCATTCACACTAAAATGCCCTGGAATATAGCCAAATGTCGGCTTTTTCCACACCAATTTATCCAGATCGCAGCGCCGATACTCTGGCAAAATTGTGAAAAAATCCTCATACATCTCCAACAGAGAACCGGGATTGTCGGGGTTGACTTCGTGGTAGTGAAACAAATAAATGGTTAGTTCCTCACCCGCGCCAGGAAACAATTCCCAAATCAACTGTCTCCCCCGCGAAATATCGCCGTGACTGTACAGCACATCACCATATTGAGAATCCCAAACTTGTGGTTCAAATCCGCCATCAACCACTGCACCCACAGTTGGACAAACACTATCAAAAGCCCTACCACCATTTAATTGCCATGCAATTGGTGAAGCGGTTCCCATTGCATCAACTAACAACCGCCCAGTGGCTTGCTTTTCTGTTTGGCTGGGTAATGCTTGAACTGTAGCGACAACTTGAGAATTATCAATATCGGCGCGGAGAAATTCGGTTTCGTCCCAAATCTCACCACCAGCCGCCCGTAGCTTCTGTCCGCACAGTTGCAGCCATTTTTCAGAATCTAGGGCAATATTCAAGACTGTGGGCGTGTGGAGAATTGGCGATCGCAATTTTGGCGGATTATTCCCATCAAAAAATTTATTAAATCCGTCTTTATATTCCCTGACAATAATGCTTTCTAACTCGCTGCTTGTCACCAAACCCAGATTTAATAAGCTTTGCAGTTCATCACGCGAAATATTCCATTCGCGGTTCATCTTGCCAAAAGGCAAACGTTCCACCAACAGCACTTTATATCCCAATTTAGCCATCACTGCCGCATGGACAACCCCTAATGCGCCACCGATGTAAATCAAATCGTAATCTAATTTGGGATTTTGGCTTTGAGATTTTGGATTGGTAAACACTACCTGACGCGGCGCTTGGGGATGACGCACACCTTCACGCCAGCGTTGTTCCCACCAATAGGCGCGTGTGAGATCGTATTCCCCATTCGGCATTTTCTGAAAATATTTAACCGTGAGTGGGTAATCAGATGCTAACGCTTCAAAAATTGATTGTTGGGATAAATCAATCACCGGTGGCTTGGGGTACTGATGGGGAAAACGCTGTCTAATTTCTTTCTTTAGGCGGAGTAAAATCTCCTTCTCTTGGGGGAAAGGCTGATCTGACCAACGGAAGACCTTTAAATAAGTAGTTCTCTGGACTGACCACACAAAAATTGATAGTTCTGTCGGTAATTTTTCGGAAATAGTCTGGTCAGATGCTGTATAGTCTGTAGGTAATTTCAGGCAAAAGCCATCTGGAGTCAGTGATTTTTCGCCAAATCCTGGTTGAAAATCCACTTGTAGCCATTGACGTACTGCTGTTGTGTCTGGAATTGGCACTTCTAAATAAAGGACTTCTTTCATGTTTCGTTGACATCTCCGCTTAAAATACTCATTTCGGCAGATTTATTAACTGCGAAAATTCCTGTAGACTCCGCCCTATTACTCAAATAAAGATTCTGTAAAGAACTTTTAATAATTTGTCAATTTTTTTTTCCATTTTGTAACTTTGTAAACCCACGCCATGAATTATCCCATTCCAGATAGCCCCCAAGATATTCTTGCGTTACAACAAAAGCCCATTGATGAAGAACTTGTAGCTTCCGCGATCGCAGGAGTAATTAAAATTGTCCGTTCTCAAGGTAAATCTTTAGAAGACTTAACCGCACAAGTCCTCGAAGATGATCCATTGCTAGATAGACAGCAACGCCGTTGGCTAAGTCAACTGCTCGCTCAAGCCTGGGAGAGTTTTACTTAAGGCGGTAGGCTACGCCCACCAACCAAGTCAGGGGGAAGATTTTTACTCAGCACTCTAACCTTGCACTCCTGATAACTAAATTAATACTATTTCGGCATAGGTTGGGGAAGCACTTACGTGGGCGGGTTCCCCAACTTGAGGCGACTGTCGTTAAAGTGGCGTTAAAGCGTAGCGAAACTCAATATTCTTGCCTAACTTGCTATTAACTGAACTGTATTGATTGAAAGCCCACTATTTGCCTAAAGCAGTCCAATTACCAGAAGGAACAAACGCCGCCCAAAATTGTGGTTCGCTGTACTCTTGACTATTGAGCAAATCCAACTGTGCAGACCGTAAAGCCTCATGTCTCCCCTTTCCG
This sequence comes from Nostoc sp. FACHB-190, assembly GCF_014696905.1. NCBI lineage: Bacteria > Bacillati > Cyanobacteriota > Cyanophyceae > Nostocales > Nostocaceae > Nostoc > Nostoc sp. FACHB-190. The sequence continues at coordinate 35,837 of NZ_JACJQW010000037.1, read as the reverse complement.
GCTTGCAAATTTTGATAATACTTCACCATCAATTCCTTTGTCGCCGTATCATCCACCAGCCACAGACTTAAAACTTGAGTTTGCGAACCAGCAATTACCAAAGCCCGACGCAAACCATAAACACCATCGCCAACTTTCACATCACCATTACCAGTGTCGCAAGCAGAAAGTACAACTAATTGATTAGAACGCAAATCTAAACCCGCCACCTCCAACGCCGTTAGCACACCATCATCATTGTTATTTGTCGCTTGCTTGCGTTGATTAAACCCAGCCAACGCCAACCCAGAACGCAACAGTGGATTTTCCACTTCTAAAATCTTCGGTTGACTTGGTGTTAATTCCAAATCTGCTGAGGCGTTGAGATTTTGTTCCACATCAGCAATAAAGAAACCGTGAGTTGCCAAGTGTAAAATGCTAGGGTTTTGTAATTGTTTAACAGCCGTTTCTGTGGCATCTTTACCTAACAGTAACTTGGCATTTGGTAAAATCTTTTTAATCGCTGCGGCTTCCTCCTTAGTTGCAGGTAATGATTCAAATTCTAGGTTAGCTAACTCACCAGAACGGCGATTTTGGGAACCGCGTACACCAGATGGTTTGGCTGAGGCGACAGTTTGGGTTTGGTTGTAGTCAATATCTGCCAATACCACAGGTGCAGAAGCATTTTTAACATTTGAGTTGAAACGCAACAAATCCCTTCCACTGGTGAGGTAAGAAAAAGCATAATTTTGAATTAAAAATTTATCTTGCTCATCTCTGAGAGCTTCAAAGGGAATTAATGTTAATTGCCCATCAGGCGAAATTAAAATATGACTGGCATCACCCAATAAAGGACGAATGGGTGCAATTAATTTTGCATCTAAAGTGCGGGCGAGTTTTTTAAATATTTTACCTGTGGCTAACGCTGCACGAAAATCTATGGCTAACTTATCAATTTCTGCGGCTTCACCTAAATCAACCCACTTCGGTTCACCAGAAGAACGCAACACCGCCGCCGCATAACGCGGTTTACCGTATCTTTGAGCATCTGTTTTAGCTTTGATATTATATGGTTGATATTGGACAATTTCTACCAAGGCTGCATCTTTAGGCATCTTGGCTTGAATTGCACTGAGTTCTACTGGTTGGGTTTGCTGGCGAAATTCGGCACTTTTAACACTGATAGCTGCTTCTAACTTTTCTTTTTCGGCTTCCAGTTTTTCTAGTTGAGTTTTTAGGTTAGCGGTTTGTTTTTCTGGCTGAGAGTAGATTAAGGCTGAGAGTTGCTGTTGTATTTGCAGCCATTGAGCGAATAATTTTTGAGTTTCGGGGTTTTTATCAAGTTTAGAGCGTAAGATTTGGATACTGTCAGCTACGGCATCTAACACCAACCCTTTGCGACGGAGTACAGTAGTTAGTGCTAGGGATGCGGCTGTTGAATTATTGCGAAATTCTTGTACAGATAGAGAAACAGCAGAATCAGTTGTTCCTAGAAAATTCCGAATGTAATCCTGTTTGCTTTTTTCTGAGCCGACAGCAAAAATTAGATTGAGATTTTGTGTTTGAATTTCTAACCCACGCTGAAAGTAATCGGTAGCACGAGCAATATCACCATCTAAATAATATAGTGCTGCCAAATTAATCAAGATAGTAGCGACATTAGGATGTTTTTTACCCTGTACCTTCTCCACGAGAGCGAGGGAACGCAGGTACAAAGGTTTTGCTTGTTGATATTTTCCCTGGGAGGAATATATTAGAGCCAAACCATTCAAGCTATTAGCAATAGAAGGATTTTCCTTACCCAGCACCTTTTCCACGAGAGCGAGGGAACGCAGGTACAAAGGTTCTGCTTGTTGATATTTCCCCTGGGAGTAATATATTAGAGCCAAACCATTCAAACTAGTGGCGACAGTGATATAACTCAAGTTATTGACAGAGCGATTTTCCCGACCAAGTACTTTCTCTAAGAGGGCGAGGGAACGCAGGTACAAAGGTTCTGCCTGTGAATATTTCTTCTGTGCTTGATACAATGCTGCCAAACTATTCAAGCTAGTAGCGACATCAGGATGCTCCTGACCCAATACCTTCTGTCTAATAGCTAGTGCGCGTTGTAGAAGAGGTTCTGCCTGTGCATAGTTCCCCTGTGCTTGATATACTGCTGCCAAATTATCCAAACTAGTGGCGATATCAGGATGTTCCTGACCCAATACCTTCTGTCTAATAGCTAGTGCGCGTTGTAGAAGAGGTTCCGCTTGTGCATAATTCCCCTGCAATTGATATAGTTGTGCAAAATTAATCAAGCTGGTGGCGACATTGGGATGTTCCTGACCTAGCACCTTTTCTTGGATAGCTAAAGCGCGGAGATACAGAGGTTCGGCTTGTGTATGTTTACCCTGTAAAATGTATAGTGCTGCTAAATTCATCACACTAGTAACGATATCGGGATGTTCTTGACCCAGCACCTTCTCTTGCATAGCTAGAATACGGAGATATAGAGGTTCAGCTGGTTCATATTTTCCCTGGACAATATAAAGTCCTGCCAAAACATACAAGCTAGTAGCGACACTGGGATGTTCTTGACCTAACACCTTTTCTTGGATAGCCAATGCACGTTTTATTAGAGGAACGGCAGTACTGTATTTACCTTCTTGGTATAACTTTAATGTTTGTTTATAAAGTTCTTCCGCTTCCTTTAAAGCGGCTTGTTGCTCGGCTGAATATGTGGGGGTTTGTTGTTGTCCTATTCCTATGACGGGTGTACTCAAAACTAACCCTGTTGTTATTACACCTGCTACCATCCAAGGTGCAAGACAAATACCCGCAGTATTAATCGCACTGAATAACTTTTTCACAGTCAACCTACAAGCTTGTATAAGTCAGTTATCAGTTAACAGTTAACAGTTAACAGTTATCAGGGTTTTAGTTGGAGATTTGACTGTTGTTAACTACCACTTTTTAGAAGTGAGGGACTTCAAAATATATTGCTGATTACTGTTCACTGATGACTGTTAAGTAAATCATGCCGGACTCAGCAATTTTCGCAAAGCAATTGTCAAAAAAATCAAAAACTCTCCTATTCCTCTCTGCGCCTTTGCGCGGCAGTCGCTTCAAGTCGGCAGAGCCGCCCAACGCGCTGCCTTGCCTCTGCGTGAAAAAATCTCACATCTCAAAACACCCAACACAGAAAATTTCCTGACACTTCCACCTCAAAGCCTCAACGTTAACCCTCAGAACCTCAACGTTCGAGTCAAAAGGCTGAAACTTTGCCTTCAGAACTCGAACGTTCATTCTTTGAACAGCAAATGTTAGGTTACTACCACTTATCTGCGCTTACGACATTGTAATGGATAGCGATTACCGCGCCAGGTTGTCCAACCCTCTGCGCGTCGAGTTTGACTGTTGTATTTCAGATACCAATCATCTTGTTCTGCGCCTAAATAACGAATACCTAAATCTTGTCTGCGGTTGCTAGAAAAACGTTTTGCTAAAGGAACCCACGCGCTACCGTTATCACTGAACCGCCCAATTAAACGCACACCAGAAGTAGTAGAGCAAATATTCCCATTGCAACTAGTTTGGGGGTCATCTACTACTTTCCATTCCATTCGGGCTGATCTACCGTCAATGTTACAATCCCAAAAACCAAAGAACCACTCACCTGCAACTTGACTAGCTTGAGTGTGACTAGATAATAACAATAAACCAGCAGGTGCGATCGCCAAGCCTAAAAGCCACTTTGTAATGTTTTTCATGATGCTTCACCAATACGGAAATTTAATCTGTACTTTTCATTTAATCTATATGTATCGGTCTTAGCGTTTATGCAACATAATTTAAGGCTTATACCAAATTGAAGAATGATTGCGACAAATGAATTGCTCAAAAGCTTACCAGTAAAGCCTGTCTCAATCCAAAATCTGTCTTGAAAAGTTTGCTCAAGTCGGGGAACCCGCCCACGCAACTTTTCGCAAAATCTAAAATCCAAAATGGTATTACGCACAAAGATTTTCTGTGGAGAGAGGGTGTAAGGGTTTTAGATAAATACACCCCTAAACCCTCTCTCCAAACCTGGATTTTTCGTTTGTATACAAGTCCTATGAACAACAAAAAAAGGGCAGGTAAATTACCCACCCTGGCAAATTAAGAGAATATGTTGGCTGTTGCGATTAACCCAACAATTGTTTAGCTTTAGCTAATACGTTATCAACGCTAAAGCCAAATTTTTCTAAACAAACGCCACCAGGCGCAGAAGCACCAAAGCGGTCAATGGTAACAGTATCGCCGTCAGTACCAATGTACTTGTGCCAGCCAAAACTAGAAGCAGCTTCTACAGCTAAACGCTTGGTGACAGCTTTTGGCAGAACAGATTCTTTATAAGCTGCGTCTTGTGCTTCAAATAAATCCCAAGCTGGTAAGGAGACAACACGTACTTTCTTACCTTCGGCTGTGAGTTTCTCAGCAGCAGTAACAGCAAGATTCAATTCTGAACCAGTACCAATGATGATTAATTCTGGTGTACCTTCAGAATCAACAACAGTGTATCCACCCTTAGCTACACCTTCAATAGATGTACCTGCTAAGTTAGGAACGTTTTGCCGAGTTAACGCCAACAAAGTAGGATCATTTTGTTTTGCTCTTTCAATCGCTACTTTGTATGCACCAGAGGTTTCGTTACCATCGGCGGGACGAATCACTGTCAAGTTAGGAATAGCACGCAAGGAAGCGAGGGTTTCGATTGGTTGGTGGGTGGGGCCGTCTTCACCTTGACCGATGGAGTCATGAGTCATTACCCAAATCGATCCTGCTAAAGACAAGGCAGATAAGCGAATAGCCGCCCGCATATAGTCGGTGAAGATCAGGAAGGTAGCACCGTAAGGAATCAACCCTGAATCATGCAAGGCAATACCGTTACAAATTGCGCCCATTGCATGTTCCCGCACACCAAAGTGAATGTTGGGGTTTTGGTATTGTCCTTTTTGGAAGTCGCCTTTACCCTTGATTTCGGTCAAGTTGGAGTGGGTTAAGTCGGCGGAACCACCAATCAATTCAGGTAAAACCGCAGCCAATTTGTTGAGGCAGGTTTCGGAATGTTTACGGGTGGGTAAGCCTTTATCTTCAGGGGTGTAGGTGGGGAGTACTTTATCCCAACCATCAGCTAGTTTGCCACTGATATAACGCTCAAATTCAGCCGCTTCTTGAGGATACTTAGCTTTGTAGTCAGCAAATGCTTTGTTCCAGTCAGCTTCGTAACCTGCACCGCGTTCTACTGCTTTGCGGGTATGGTTGAGAACATCTTGCGGAATCACAAATGGCTCGTTTTCCCAACCCAGATTTTTCCGGGTTAATTCTACTTCATCTCCACCTAAAGCTGCACCGTGAATCCCAGCAGTGTTGGCTTTGTTAGGAGAACCATAACCAATGGTGGTTGTCACCTTAATCATTGATGGTTTGTCGGTGACAGCTTTTGCTGCTTCAATGGCTTTGTGGATGGCTGCTAAATCGGTGTTACCATCTTCCACATGAAGCACATGCCAGCCATAAGCTTCAAAACGCTTAGAAACATCCTCTGTAAATGCCACATCTGTAGAACCATCAATAGAGATGTGGTTGTCATCATAAAGGGCGATGAGTTTACCTAAGCCCAAGTGTCCAGCCAGGGAAGCTGCTTCACCAGAAACACCTTCCATGTTGCAACCATCACCGAGAATGACATAAGTATAATGGTCAACAATTTTGGCATCGGGTTTGTTGAATTTAGCTGCCAGATGTGCTTCAGCGATGGCTAAACCAACTCCGTTGGCAATACCTTGTCCTAAAGGGCCAGTGGTAACTTCTACCCCTGGGGTAACAAAGTTTTCTGGGTGTCCAGGGGTTTTAGATTCCCACTGACGAAATTGCTTGATATCTTCGATACTTACACTGTCATAACCTGCTAAGTACAGCAGTGCATACTGTAACATCGAGCCATGACCAGCCGACAAGACAAAGCGATCGCGGTTAAACCACTTGGGATTTTTGGGGTTATACCGCATGAAGCGATCCCATAGCACAAATGCCATTGGAGCAGCGCCCATCGGCAGCCCTGGGTGTCCCGATTTTGCCTTTTCTATAGCATCGACAGCCAAGAAGCGGATTGAGTTAATACACAGTTCTTCGAGGGATTGGGTTGCAACAGCCATAATAAGATTGTTTTTAACGACGGGTTAGCACTCTGCGATCTTCTCATTTACCGGGGTTGTTAGAACAGTTAACAGTTAACAGTTATCAAAATAGAATTTACTACTGCTCTGAACTGATTACTGATAACTGATAGGTATTCCCCTACCGTATCCTCATCATCCCATTCCCGATTGGCGATGGACAAGCGGGATCTCCTGAGTTTATGGTAATTAATCGACCTGAGAATATTGGTTATGCTGAACCCTTGGTTCAGCTGGGAATGATATCTATGATACTTTTGTCTGGCAAATCTGAGGAGAAGTACGAAGTGTGAAGTATTAATCCTACACTTATTACTCATTACTCATCACTCAGTACTCATTACTCATCACTCAGTACTTTTTGAAGACTAAGGTAACATTATGGCCACCAAAGCCAAAGGAATTGGACAGCGCCACTTCAATGGTTTGGGCGCGGCTGGTGTGAGGCACATAATCCAAGTCACACTCAGCGTCAGGATTTTCGAGATTAATGGTTGGGGGAATTTTTTCGTTGGCGATCGCCAATACAGTTGCAACGGCTTCAATACCACCAGAACCACCCAACAAATGACCTGTCATTGATTTTGTAGAGCTAACCGCTATTTTATAAGCATGTTCGCCCAAGGCTTTTTTGATGGCTTTGGTTTCGTTGGCATCGTTGGCTGGAGTACTTGTGCCATGCGCGTTGATGTAGGTTACTTGTTCTGGGGTAATACCTGCATCTTTGAGTGCTAGTTGAATGGCTCTAGCTGCACCTTCACCACCGGGAACCGGGGAGGTCATGTGATAAGCATCACAAGTCATCGCATAACCAATCATTTCCCCATAAATGCGTGCGCCACGACTGAGAGCGTGTTGCAGTTCTTCTAAAATTAAAATTCCCGCACCTTCACCCATGACAAATCCATCGCGATCGCGATCAAAGGGACGGCACGCATAAGTCGGATCATCATTGCGGAAAGACAAAGCTTTACAGGCAGCAAATCCAGCTAAAGATAAGGGTGTAATTGCTGCTTCACAGCCACCACAAATCATAGCTTGAGCGTATCCTCCTTGAATCAGGCGAAAAGCATCCCCGATGGCATTGGAACCAGCAGCACAAGCAGTCACGGTACAGTTGTTTGGCCCTTTTGCACCAGTGTGAATGGCTGTCAATCCAGCTGCCATGTTAGCAATCATCATTGGGATCATGAAGGGACTACAGCGATCGGGGCCACGGTTCAGGTAGACTGTTTGCTGGTCTTCTAATACCTTAATCCCACCTACGCCAGAACCAATGACCACCCCTATCTGTTCTGCGTTTAGCTCGTTAATTACCAGATTTGCATCCGCTAATGCCTGTTTTGCTGCTGAAACCCCAAACTGTGAAAATCGATCCATCCGCTTGACTTCTTTGCGCTCTAGATAAGCATGTGGATCGAAGTTTTTGACTTCACCAGCAATGCGACAATCATGGCTGGACGCATCAAAATGGGTGATGTAGTCTATACCATTGCGTCCACTGACTAATCCTTCCCAATATTCAGTCGGTGTGTTGCCAATAGGTGTAATCGCGCCAACACCAGTTACCACAACACGTTTACGTATATAATCTGTCATGACTCAGTTAAAGGTAGCGAGAAAGCTGCAAATGAGAGTGCTGAGTGCTGAGTGCTGAGTTTTTAAGTAGGAAGACTAAGTGAGAAAGATAAAATAATTCTTAACTCTTGACTACTCAGCACTCAGCACTTTTGACTCAGCACTTTCTTAAGCGGATGTGGCAACTTGATTGTTAATGTAATCAACCGCATCTTGGACTGTCAAAATCTTTTCGGCGGCTTCATCAGGAATTTCAATCTCGAATTCTTCTTCAAAAGCCATAACTAGCTCGACGAGATCCAGGGAATCAGCACCTAGATCATCGATAAAATTAGATTTGGGAGTAATCTTTTCCTCGTCAACACTTAGTTGATCAGCGACGCTTTTCTTGACCTTTTCAAAAGTATCTTTTTGGCTCATACAATAAAATTCCTTGACCAGTTGCTATTAGCCGCTCTTGATGAGTGACATGGTTTTTGAGCATATACATCTTATCGGAAAGCGCGATCGCCCGTATACTACCGAAGTATTTTCTTCTCGAAAACTTTTTCCCTAGCCCCCCAGGGTTAGATCAGGTAGTATGACAATTTTGGCGATCGCCTACACTGTATAAATGCTTCTACTTACTAATTGTTACTATTTTTTTGACTAATGTCCAAATAAATTCCTAGTGCCGAGTGTTGTGTAACAAACAAGACTAGCCTCTAGTCCCTAACCCCTAGTTCCTTTTATTTTTATGATTACTTCAACGCTGAAATACGCTTACTTTCCAGGTTGTGTTGCCCAAGGTGCTTGTCGAGAACTGTATCAATCGACTCAAGCCCTCACGCAAGCTTTAGGAATTGAATTGATTGAACTCAAAAAAGCTGCTTGCTGTGGTTCCGGCACATTTAAAGAAGATTCTCAATTGTTGGAAGATACTGTCAACGCCAGAAATATTGCTTTAGCAGAATCCTTAAATCTTCCACTACTCACTCATTGTAGTACCTGTCAAGGTGTCATTGGTCATGTTAATGAACGCCTAAAAGATTGCCAAAATACTAATCCGATTTACGTTGACCAAGTAAATGGCTTACTCAAAAAAGAAGGTTGTTCGCCTTATCAGGGCAGTACAGAAGTAACACATTTGCTTTATGCTTTGGTCAAAGATTATGGCTTGGAGGAAATTAGCCAGCGCGTCACCCGCAAGTTAACCAATTTAAAATGTGCTGCTTTTTACGGTTGCTATCTGTTGCGTGGACAAAAAACCATGCTATTAGATGATCCTTTCCAACCAGAAGCAATGGAAAATGTGTTTCGGGCTGTGGGTGCAACACCAATTTATTATCGTGGTCGCACCCAATGTTGTGGCTGGCCGTTGGCTAGTTACGCCACCAATGAATCTTTTAAAATGGCAGGAATGCACATTCAAGAAGCCATAGCAAATGGGGCTGATTGTTTAGTGACACCTTGTCCGTTGTGCCATTTAAATTTAGATTCTCGTCAACCAGAAGTAGAAAAAGTCATTGGCAAAAAGTTAGGTTTGCCAGTATTACATTTACCGCAGTTAATTGCTTTAGCACTAGGAGTTAAACCTGAAGAACTTGGGTTAGAAAGACATATTGTTTCGACAAAACCAGTTTTAGAAAAATTGGGATATTGATCATTGATCAAGGTAAAAGTAAAAATTATTTTCTTTTTCTTTTTGACCTTTTACTTTTGCCTTGTTGTACTACCACACCTATTTTCTGGTACAAGAGTCAATGGTCAAAAATCAAGGTTTTTTTCGACTATTGACCATTGACTCTTGACAGGCTCAACGAAAAAAATCTGACAATTGCGTCAGTCCTATTACTTTTGCCTTTCTAATTACCACTTATTTTTGCCCTAATTGACGTTGTAGTTGTCTAAAAAACTGATACATCTCTGGAAAACGGCTGTAAATACTAGCTACTTTAAGATATACCTTATGAGGAACCGCAGGAGTGCCAGAGACAATATCTCCTGGGTCAACATTGTGCAGAACGCCACTTTGAGCCGAGATGGTTGCTCCATCACCAATTTTAGCTTGATTGGCAACTCCCACTTGTCCTGCTAAAATCACGCGATTACCCAATGTTACACCGCCAGCCATCCCGGCTTGACCGGCGATCGCGCAAGCCACACCAATTTGGCAACCATGCCCGATTTGTACTAAGTTGTCAATTTTGGTATCTTTACCAATTCTCGTCTCACCGACTGCTGGACGGTCAACCGCACTGTTACAGCCAATTTCTACACCATCTTCTAGTACTGTGTAGCCTGATTGTTCCATTTTGAACCAACCAGTGCGGGTAGGTACAAAGCCAAAACCTTCTGCACCAATTACAGCGCCACTGTGAACTACGCAATCTGCACCGATTTGGCTGCGTTCGTGAATTGTACAGTTAGCGTGTAAGGTAGTGCGATCGCCAATTTTGACATCTGGATAAATTACAACATTCGGATGAATAATCGCATAATTGCCAATTTCCACCCGTTCTTGTACTACTGCGTGGGGGCCGATGTAAACATCATGACCAATCTTTGCGGTGGGATGAATCACCGCCGTCGGATGAATTTCTGGACTGGGGCGATATGGTTGATAAAACAGAGTCAAAACCTTGGCAAATAAGAGTCTTGGTTCTTTTGTACTTACCCAAGGAATCCCACGTTCTTGGGCTTGAGTTTGCAAAGTTGGATCTTCGGGCAGAATTAAAGCACTTGCGTTTGTCTTATTAATTAAAGACGCAAATTTACTACCTTCGACATAACTGATAGTCCCAGTGATGGCTTCATCAATCGCTGCTATCCCGGTGATGTCTATATCTTGGTCTGGGTAAGTTATCAGACTGTTATTAGTGGTAATTTCCCTGAATTGGCTGATGATTTCGCTGAATTTCATTTTTTAGGTTAATTGAAAACTTGTCGCAAGCAAGATTATTGTCTCTACAGACTATCTTGGTGCGTAAGTCCTGTAAACAAGAAAATAGGGGATTTGCATCCCCCATTAATAAATTCTGAATTCTAATTCTAAATAGTGTATTTTTAATGGCATTCTTCGGCTGATGGCACTTTAGGTTGGAGATTCTGCCGCAACAGGACTTTTAATCGTTGATTATCTTCAGCCGTGATCGTTTCACCGTAGTGATGCAGCTGAAACAGTTGGCAATAACGGTTTTGTTTAGCACACATCAAACAACCGTAAGCATGATTACCATTTGTACCACAGAGTCGATGTCCCATGACTGGGCCAAGGGAAATATTGTGTTCACTGGCTACTGTGCTGAGAATAGAACGCAATTGCGACTCAAATTTTGCTGATAAAAGTTGTTTGCGCCCTGGTTGTGTACGATCCCATTGGGGTACTATCAAACCTTGTTTTAATAAACTCTCTTCAATTTCTTCCGACATGACAATCCCAGACAAAATTACATGATGGGCGACGTAGGGTAAAAGTGTACGTGCTAATTGCCACATCAACGCTTCATCAAACCACTGTTCTACTAAAGGACGCAGATACCAGCAGCAAGGAATACCCAGTTGGACTAAATCTTGTAACAGCCTGACTCTTCCTGGAATCGAGGCTTGTTCATAACCAGGTTTCAAAGGTGGTAAACTCACAAAAACTGTGACTCGCAGCGCATTTGTCCTGGCTAAGGTAGCTTTTAAACGTTCGAGAAATGCTTGACCTGGATGAACTTTGGTGGTGATGTAGACCATGTTGGCGGCTTGACGGTCAATCAGTGCATCGAGGATTGACAATACACGTTCCCGATGGGCTGGAATGAACGGATCAGAATAGTCACATAAGGAAATGGGATAGCCTTTTTGTCCTTCTGGGGTGGCAAAAATCCGGTCTAATAAACGATCAATTAGGTCAGCCGGGGTGACATTATTCTCAAAGCTTTCTGGATGATGATGCCATTCCCGGTCTTGGTGACAGACACAATAAGCACATTCAACCGGACAACGATTCTGGGCATCTGGGAGAAATGGATTCAGACTGAAGTATTTAACGGCACGTTCTTGAGATGGCATTCCTAATACGGGAAAGCCATGCAGCATATATTGACTGCCCTGCAATGTAATTTCAGACAGAGTAGATTGGTAGTTTGACATACACCCTTCAACAAAAAATGCGAAAAATCGCTTACTCTAGGGTGGCTGCTGCAAATGTGGAGTGACAATGAGAGAAATGCTTGAAAACAAGTATTATTTGTTACGGTTGATGTAGCATTACTGAAATATTATTCCCACTTCTTCACAGTAAAACAAAGGATACAGTACTTAGATAGCTCACATTCGGGATTCTGTAGTTTTTATTAATTTTCTGCCATTGCTAAACCTGCTAAATAAGCCGTTGTCCAGGCACTTTGGAAGTTAAATCCACCTGTAATCCCATCAATATCTAAAATCTCACCGGCAAAGTAAAGGTCAGTAGTTAATTTACTCTCCATTGTTTTAAAATTTACTTCTTTAAGGCTAACCCCACCACAGGTAACAAATTCTTCTTTGAAAGCACCTTTGCCATTAATTAAGTATTTACCCTGGGAAATTTCTTGCACTAATTGATTTAGGGTTTTGTTAGGGATTTCTGCCCAACGAAGTTCCGTATTAATATCGACTCGGTTGATCAAGTATTGCCAAAGACGATGGGGTAAATCAATTCCTCGATGTAAGGCGATCGCTTTTCTTCCCCACTCATTTTTAACTGCTACAATTTTTTCCCGGACTTCTTCTTGTGATAAATCAGGTAGCCAGTTAATTGTTAAAGTGGCTTGATAACGATTGTCATACAACATTCTCGCCCCCCAAGCCGAAAGTTTCAACACCGCCGGGCCACTCACACCCCAATGGGTAATCAGCAACGGCCCTATTTGTTCTAAGGCTGGTTGTTGGGGAACAGACAGCCGCAAACGCACTGGATTCATACTCACACCGCTTAAAGCCCGCAAATTAGGGTCAGGAATGTTAAAGGTAAATAGTGAAGGCGCGGGTGGTTCAATTTGATGACCAAATTCTTGGGCAATTTTATAACCGATGGGGTTACTACCAGTGGCTAATAGTAGGCGATCGCATTTTAAAGTTTCACCTGATTTCAAATAAACTTCAAACTGAGTGCTGAGTGGGGAGTGGGGAGTGGGGAGTGGGGAGTAGGAAGTTTTCTGGGGTAATCGTTTCACTGAGACAACTGGTGTACCAGTCCGCAGTTCTACCCCATTGTCTTCAGCTGCATTCATCAAACACTGCACAATTGTTTCTGAAGTGTCTGTCACTGGAAACATGCGTCCATCAGCTTCTTTTTTCAGTGGTACTCCGTGATTAGCAAACCAAGAAATAGTATCTTTCGCTTGAAAGCGACTAAAAGCACCCCGCAAAGCTTTTCCACCTCTGGGGTAATTCGCCACTAAGGCGGCTGGTTCAAAACAAGCATGAGTGACATTGCAGCGTCCACCACCAGAAATTCTGACTTTGGCTAATGGTTGACGGCTGGCTTCGAGTAAAATAACACGGGCGTAGGGGTTGGCATTAGCACAAGCGATCGCACCAAAAAATCCCGCAGCCCCACCCCCAATAACGACAATTTGTAACGGTTGCAATTTTAAAGAATCTCGTTGATTAGTCAATGGTCAATAGTCATTTGTTCTTTTATCTTAGGGCTTACGCACAAATATTTTCTGTGGAGACTCGGTGTCAGGGTTTGAAATCACAACACAGTTCGGCTGAATTTCACCGCGTGATTTTTTGTTTTTATCCGTCAGTTCTATACCTTGTCTCCCTTGTCCCCCTTGTCTCCCCTGTCTCTCCCACTCCCTACTCCCTACTCCCCAAATTACACTTCTACTGGTTCAAATTGGTCTTTTGTCGCCCCGCAAACGGGACACACCCAATCTTCCGGGATATCTTCAAATGGTGTTCCTGGGGCAATTCCCCCATCAGGATCACCCACTTCTGGATCATACACGTAGCCACAAATTGTGCATTCGTAAGTTTCCATTGTTTTCTCCCTGAATTTATTAAATGATTTTTGCAGGATGATTGAGGTTTTGCTTTAGCACTCAGTACTCAAACCTCCGCATTTTCTCTATATGGTGTTTATTTCTTAAAAAACTAAAATCAAATAAGTTGAAAAAGTTGTATTTCTACCAGCTTCGACAACCTTATTTCAGTAAAATCACATAATTTGCTGATTAGTTCTAGATTAGAAACGCCACCATGTTCTTTGGGCGAAATTGATGATTGCCACAGCGATCGCACCTAAAATAAACAACCAAATGATTCCACCTGGGAGAAAGGTCAGAAGCCCAAAACCCCTAAGAATCCAAATGGTAATGCCAATGCCTAGTAGCATTCCAAAAACTTGAGTTAGCCAACGATTTAAGGAAGATTGATTCATGGAATGTGCCTTTGATTCAAAATTTATTACACTTCTATAGTAATGCGGTTTGATTTTGGGAATTATCTTTATTAAGTAGCGAGTGGGGAGTGGGGAGTAGGAAATAAGCCTGATCTGGGTGTACTGTATTTTTTCATAAATCAAATATGAATCCTATATATTTAAAAGTAGTGTTATTGTTATAGTTGCCGAAATTTAGATTTGATTAAATGTAATCAGCAATACGATTTTATAAGTGATTTCACAGAAAAATATCAGGAGATGATATTAGTTCCGGAAAATGGTGTTTGAAAAGTGGAACTAAATTTGAGTGGGTTGATCTTAAAGTCTAATAGACGTTGATTAACTTTAACTCTGGAAGTGTGGCAAAGTGAGGAGTGAGTAATTTAATATGGCTGCGTCTCATATTTCCGACCCAATTATTACAGGTTTAGATATGCCTTGGAGCGATGACAAGCGAAGATTGTTAATGCAGGGCGAAATTTTGGTAGAAGCGCGATCGCATACGGCGTGGGGCGGTGCAGTTACTGCATGGATGTATTTACCGATGATGCGATCGCACGTATGGCAGCAACTCACTGACTACCCTCGTTGGGTGCAATATTTTCCTGATATCACCAGAAGCGAAGTTATGCACAGAGGTGAAGCAAAACGCCTGTACCAAGCAGCACAAAAAGCCTTTTTATTTTTCACAGCCCAAGTCGAAATTTATCTCAGCGTTGCGGAAGTCATTGGACAACAAATTCACTTCCGTATGGAAAAAGGCACTTTTGAAGACTTTAGCGCCTGCGTAGATTTAAAAGATTTTGGTAACGGCACTTTGCTGGCTTATAATGTCCAAGCCACACCCAATATTCCCATCCCTTCAATTTTTATTCAGCAAGCTATGAACTTTGAACTACCTGCAAATATGCGGAAAATGCGTCAGGTTATGTGTAAGCAGTAATCGCAATATTGACAACAGAATTAATTTAGGCTTCTGCATATAGCCCAGACCATATAAACGTCTGGGCTATATTTTTTATCAGTAGAATTTATTGCATAATAGCAAGCCTTAATTATTTTACAACAGAGACAGGGAATAGAGGTGTGTGAGTCATTGGAGATGAGTATATATGCTTTCTCTGTATTTCTGACATAGATTCATATATCTGATAATCCTTACGCTGCAAGACTTTAATCAATTTTCTGGATATACCTCAGCCAAGACAATTGTAAAGAAATATTAAAGAGTCAGAAGTTTTGCGTAAATACAAAGTTTAAGCCTGTGGAATAATTAGCGGACAAAAAAACATTCCTCAGTCTGCAATCCCACTCTAATTTTGTGATTTTGCCATTTATAAATCTGGCAATAATCATCACAAGCTTAGAGAAATAAACTAAATCACATGGAGAATTAATTATGCCATTAGTTTCAACTTTTGAATTACTTGTTAACCCCATTGCTCCTACAGATAATTTAGGTAATTTACCACCCGATGTTGTTCAAAAGCTAGGAAAAGTTGCTCGTAGAGTTGTGCAAGGTTACTTTTTAACTATTGCTAATACTACTGATGCACCTGCACGCTTGAGACTAGAATTTACAGCGACGACACCTGAATTAAATCTAGTAGATACAGTCACAATCCGTGATGTTTTAGGAAATAATGATTTTTCTGAATTAATTCCAGTTCCAGGTAATCCTAAACGCTTTACTTTTAATGTTGGTATTCCTGCGAATGATACCGCACTAGTTACTTTACTACCTGATCTGCAAAATGTAGACCTGTTTACAGGAGCTAAAAATTTAGAGATTCGTGGGTATGTGAGCATCTCTAGAGCGACAATCGGTGGGCCATCTTATGAACTGCTAGTAACTCCAGAACATCGCGGAACTTTCCTACCCAAAAATATCGATGATTCTGTTCCTGACTTTGATCAAATTGCCTACGCTCTGCCTACAGCAAGCGGTGGTAGCTTAGTCAGATTACCATCTCTAGTGCGTCCGCCTGTTGTGACATCTCAACCCGGCGAACCTAATGGGGTAGACGATAGCCAAGAAGTAATCAGCTTAATGGCTCAACGCCTTGAAGAGTTGGAACAACGCCTCACAAATGTTTAGTTTTTGTAACATAAAATAGCCTGAACTGAACAAATTTGATGTGTTTTAGATAACTAGAGTCACCGTAATTCACAAAATAACCCCACAAAAATTTGTGGGGTTTTTATTTTAGGACTTACGCATAAAAACGAAAAATCAAGGGTTTTGACAAGGGTGTAGGGAAGGGTGTATGTATCTAAAACCCTTATGTCACACACCCTTACACCCAATCTCCACAGATAATCTTTGTGCGTAAGTTATGGGCTAAACAATCCCAAACACAGATCCGACAGTCGATTTAATCGAATCTCTAGCATCTTTCAAAGTCTGAGTAATGGGATGCTTCGATTGTAAAAATACCCGCGCACAATTGCGTCCTGGCATTCCCGAAATTGAACCACCAGGATGAGTACCCGCGCCAGTTAAGAATAAATTGTCAATGGGGGTTTTATAGTTGGCGATTTCTGGTAATGGACGGAAAAACACCATCTGATCTAAAGTCATATCGACGTGATAGTAGTTTCCTTTGTATGCGCCTAATCTTTCTCCTAACTCTGCGGGACTTTCTACCCGTCGGGCAATAGTCGCTGTTTTGACATTAGGTGCGTAAGTAGCTAACTTATCAACTACCTTGTCAGCAACTTGATTTTTTAACTCATCAGTCCAACCAGTACCTTTTAAGCCTGTACCTTCTGCACCTGCAATTTGATAGGGGGCGAAAAATTCAATCCAAACAGTATGTTTTCCTGGTGGTGCTAAGGTGGGGTCAAGGTAACTGGGCATCACTACATACATTGATGGATCAGAGTCTGGGATTTCGCCCAAGGTACACTTACTGTGAGCTTGTTCCACATGCGCCACAGAATCAGCAATTAAAATAGAACCCACAAGATACTCATCTTTGTGCGCGTGGAAAGGAAAACGCAGAGGTTCATCTAAAGCCAAATCGATTTTGAGGATGGTTTCGTTATTGTTAACAATGCGGCGTTCTAATCTTTCCCACAAATCAGGATCGGCTGAGTCAATATCGCTTTTATCGGTCATTTGCAAAAACAACCGCTTGGCATCAATATTAGAAATTACACCATATTTCGCTCGATATTCTGTACCACCAGCAACGCGTACACCAACAGCTTTACCATCATCAATCAACACTTTTTCTACGTGCTGATCTGTGAGAATTGTGCCACCTTTACTAGTAACTAAATTCACCAAAGCTTTGACTAATGCACCAGTGCCACCACGCGGTCTAGCCATACCAGGATCATGACGCATTGCCATCATAATTGCACCAATACCAAGGGTTTTTTGTGATGGGGGCGCACCTAATTCTGATGCTAATCTGGCTAGTGGCGCTTTTAAAAATTCCGAATCAAACCACTCATTGAGTAAATCCTCCGCACTGGTTAGCATTGTGCGAATAAAATCCAGTGTTTTATTTGGTGAACCAATCACTGAGAATAAATCTTTGAGTTTTGTAATGTCGTAGTTACCAACAATATCTATAATTGACTTAGGTGGTGCATTAAACATGGGAATCATTGCGCCTAATGCCCGTTGCCAATAGTCAGTGAACTCGGCATATTTCTTAGCATCACGTTCACTATAACGAGCAATTTCTGCACAAGTTTTTTCTAAAGATTTATGTGCTAAGAAATATTTGCCATCGGGATGGGGACAGAAAACCACTGGGTCACATTCTAAATATTCTAAGCCATATTTTTTCAGTTCTAATTCTTCAACTACTGGCCCCAAGTGAATAAATTCATGGTCAATTGCACACAAATTAAATTTAAATCCTGGTGCTTCTTTGGGTAAACATTCTTCAGTTGTTGCGGCACCACCAGGAACAGAACGTTTTTCTAAAAGTAGGACACTATAGCCAGCTTTGAGCAAATATGCTGCACAAACTAGTCCGTTATGTCCTGCACCGATAATCACAACATCATATTCTTGCATATTTTATAGTTTATAATAGAGTGGCTTGTTAATCTTACAAAGACTCAAAAAAAATTACAAGATTAAGTAGATTTAGTTAAATCAACTAATACTATAATGATTTTCCTAATTAGTCATTTCTGAGAGAGAAGCTGGGATATGCTGCATTTGAGTTTCAACTAAGAGTATTAAATGCTGCTGCTTGACATCCAGATTGATAATTTTAAATTTTGTCCCTTCCCAGGTAAAATATTGCAGATTCAGTAGTTCTTTGACTTTCTGTATGATTGCTAAAACTAATTCAAAAGTTATCCCTTCACCCTGATGGCAATTAAAACTTTCTAAAATGATAGGATTAGTGTAAGTTTTGGGTTGGAATTGGGCAGTAAAACCAAGTGGGCGATTTTTACCTTTTTCTGTAATGTCTATTAATCCTTGGCATTGAATTTTATTATTACCAGGGAAAGCTAATTGTATATTTTGCATTTCCAACCTGACATTTTCACCCTCAACATTTAATTCATAATTTTTTTGCGAATTCTGTACAAATTCGGAATTTAAGGCTTGATTAATATCTGATTCTGTCATGATAATGCGAGCGATCGCATTTACCGGCGCATTTAATTCAATCTGTCCAAAAATCGCGCTTACAGGATTGACGGCAATTTTATCTGTTTGCAGTTTGATGTCTTGAACCCGGATATTTTCTTTAAAAACCAATCCTTTGGCACTCAAAGAAACACCATCCGCTTGTCCTTGAACTATTTTGAACAAATCAGTCTGCACATCGACATCAATTTGTTCAGCTTCATCCAGTTGGTTGGATAACTGGCGTTCGGCTTCCTGGGAGATGAATTGTTCTTCCAACCTGCGTTCTTCTGGCATGGATTTTTATCTCATAGCGTCCCATAATGCTTACTTTAGACCTTACATACCCAAAAAAGGATCTACAGGATGGTATATACAGATGGTTAGAAGGGAAAAGGTGACAGGTGACAGGTAAATTTTGATACTAAATGAAAGGTATTGGGAAGATGAGATGAAATTAATACCAATTCTGCATGAAGATGCACTGAATTAAAGAACGAACCACAAAGGGCGCAAAGAACACAAAGAAAGAAGAGATATGAAGATTAAATGCAGACTCACATAGAATTGGTATAAGAAAGCAAATATTAACTCCACTAAGGGAATTGCATGAAAATAAAGTACCAGTAAACCGAGTTTCGACTCCGCTCAACTCTCGATCTTTGAGGGTTGAGCGAAGCGATGCACTGAGCTTGTCGTTCGCGTAGCGTCTCCGGTAGGAGAAGTGTCGAAACCTGGCTGGTTGGGACACTATTAACCCGCAGATCCCTAAGCGAAAAATATAGGGTTTCTATTTGATTTTTGAATAAATATGGGCGGGTTGAAAACAATCATCACTTACTAATGATGATTTTTGTGAGGTCTTCTCTACATCTTGCTTTACTGTTACCTCTCACCTATCACCTGTCCTATATAAGTTTTTCTCTAACAATCATTTAAACTGCTTATCCTTTGGTTGTAAAAATGCAATAAACTGTTACAGCCCTGAAGATGTAAAATTTTTGTTAAATTCCACGGGCATCTACAGTTTCCCTTCATCGTTATAAGGTACTCAGCATGACAGCAATTACACCAAAGGCATCTGCCGCGCTTCCTGATTTTTGTGAAGGAATTCAATATTTTGGCGAAGCGTTACCAGATTTTGCCACTTATGGTGCTACACCTGCGATAGATTCAGATAAAGTAGCGATCGCATCTCCTACAGATACCGCAGCCGTATATCAAACTTTACTTGCTGCTGATGCCTTGCGTTACCTGACATTGCAAATCACTGGGAGTAAAGCATCAGGACACCCCGGCGGGTTTGCCAGCCAAGCGGAAGCGTATGCAGCATTAGTCATGCTGGGCTACAAAAATATTATTACGGAAGTCGGACACCACGCCCCTGGATTTTATAGTGCCATGTTTTTGGATCGCTCCTTAGAAGACATGGGCATTTTTACAGTACAACAATTGCGCGATCGCTTCCGCGAAAAGCATGGACTTTTGGGACACCTTTCCGGTTACATTCCCGGTATTCTCGCACCTGCCGGGCCTTTGGGACAAGGGCAACACTTTGCAATGGCGGCTGCACTCCTCCACCGTGACCAACTTTTCCCCTTCACCCTCGGCGACGGTGGACTAGGTGAACCATATATTATGAGTTCAATGGCACACTTCAACACCGCCTATCCCAGCGTCACCAACTTCTTACCCGTGCTGGTGTGGAACGGTTACAGCCAAGAACATCACAGTATGGTTTCCCTCAAAACCAATGATGAGATGAAAGCCTACTGGCAAGGTAACGGTTTTGCAGAAGTCATTCTCGTTGATGCCAAAGAATTTGACGACCAAAATCAACCAGGCGACTACGTTGATAGTACCGCCTTTTCCTTCCAGCAACGCCTCGCCTTCACCCAAGCCGTATTAGTCGCCGTTGATAAAGCCGCCCGTTCTGCCCTGAGTGGTAAACTAACCGTATTTATTATCAAACAACTCAAAGGCGCAGGTGTTCACGCCAGAGGTGCAAAATCTCACAACTTGTATCCTAAAGACACCCTAGATGCACCTCACATTGTCAGTGCATTGCAAGCACGCGCCTTATCACAAGAAGCTTGGCAATTAGTCAGAACCAACGCCGAACGCGCTGGTGGTGGCCCCGCCGCCAAAACTGTCGTCACAGAATTTGAATTAGAATTACCAGAATTAGGCGAATTACCATTAGAAGAATATGCAGTTGGCGGCGAACCAAAAGTTTCAACCACCGCAATGGGTAGATTAGTTGGTGTTGTTGGACAAAAAGATAAAAATTTCCTCGTCACCAACGCCGACGGTAACGAAGCATCAGGAATTGGCAACATCAACCAAGCCTTAAAAATTATTCACCCCACCACCGACGACTTATATAACCAAGCACCAAACGGCCAAGTTTATGAACCATTAAGTGAAGATGCTTGTGCAGGTTTAGCTGTTGGTTTATCACTCATGGGTGCGAGAACTTTGTGGTGTTCTTACGAATCTTTTGCCATTAACGGTTTACCAATTTGGCAAACAGTCATTCAAGCAATGGCAGAATTACGCCGTCAAACTCCATCAACAATTACTCTATTCACAGCAGGCGCATTAGAACAAGGACGCAACGGTTGGACACACCAACGTCCCGAAATTGAAGCTTACTTTGCATCAATGATGCGAAATGGAAACGTATTTCCATTATTCCCACCTGATGCTAATAGTATCCAATCTTGTTATGACTGGGCATTGACAACAAAAAATAAAGGAATTGTCATCACTGCCAGTAAGTCACCCTTGCCGATTCATACAACATTAAAACAAACTCAACAAGGCTTAGAAGATGGTGCAATAGTATTACATGAAATTGCTGGCGGAAAGCAAGTTGTCTTTGCAGTTATCGGTGATATGACATTAATTCCTGTATTTGAAGCCGCAGCATTTTTAGAAACAGAAGGTATAGGGGTGAAGATAGTTTCTATTATTAACCCCCGCCGTTTATATCGCCCTAGTGATGTCGCTTGGGATACTTGTTCTGAAGCCGATGGTGGTTTCATTGATGATGCAAAATTCACTGAATTATTTGGCGGTGATGCACTAATTGGTGTAACTGGTGGCGCTGCGGCAATGTTAGAACCAATTATGTTAAGAAGCAACAGCAAGCGCGATACTTTTGCCTGGAAACGTGGCGAAACTACAGCTAGTGCTGGTGAGTTGATGGCGTTTAATGGTTTGACTGCTGAAGCGTTGACGAAGCGGGCTATTGAGTTAGTGCATTAATCTGAGTTTTAGGAATAAAAATTAACCGCAGATGCACGCAGATGAACGCAGATAAATTGGCGTTTTATGCGTGTGTTTGCGGTTTTTATTATACTATTTTTTTTATATATTCTAAAATACAGGTAACTTTTTAATCATTGTATGTATAAACTAGAAATAAAAATAGATGGAAATTTCGTGAATAACTTTTATCCTGGTTCCATCTATGATTTAGTTTTTCTGGACTTAGAATTTTGGCCACATTACATAAACGGTAAAACGATCCAAAGAATCTATGGATACACTATTACTCGCCTAATGAAGTCTAGTAAGAAACAATATATAAAAATTAAATTTTTAGAATTTGAATTTGAAGAAGAAGAACTTATTAAAGAGATAATGCAAGATATTTATATATTAAAAGATAAAATTTTTATTGGATTTAATATCAAAGACAGTGATCTAGTTACACTACGAAATAGATTAATTACATTATCTTTACCCTCAAATGTCGAAAAAATAAATGTATTTGATTTTATAAAATATTCTCAATCAAAAGAATATAGAGGTTTAAACGGATTATTTGAATATCTAGGAGTAAAAGTAAATAAAACTATTGACGGAAGTTTTTTTCATAAAAAAGCTAAAAAAGTATTTTTGAAGAAACAAGGTTGGATAAATATTTTATTAAATATGTTTGAATATTGTTTAGAAGATGCTGCTGGTTATTTTGGAATTGTATCAGCTTGGAGTAATAAGTTTCCTCAAATAACCAAAGATATGATTAAAAGCGAATTAATAAATTCTTCTTTAAATGAGGAAAAATTAATAGTAGAATTAATAAATAAAAATGTAGAAATATTTTCCTCAGACATCTTACAGCCTTTTTCAGTTCAGCTTGTCAGTAATCTTAAGGTAGCAGAACTGGAAGCTTTAATTACAAAAATAGTACAAAAGGTTATTAACGAAGAAATACAAAAGCTAAAACATGAATATTTGCTAACTCAAATAACTGAGTATATACAGTATTAGTTAGATGTAGGTTGGGTGGAGGCGTAAGCTTGCATCTTCGCAGCAAAAAAAATTAATATTTGCGCCGTAACCCAACACCAAATAACCTTGATTTCCACCTGATAGATTTTTGTTATGAGCATTGATATCATTTGTTGGGTTACACTTCGTTTCACCCAACCTACAGGGGAGTTGTTTATCTAGAAAAAGAGGACGTGATGCTTTGAATTGCATAATTTATAATGGAATTATAGCCATACTCATCAGTTTAGGACTTAAAGTTATTTATAATGCTGCAAATCATCAAAGCAACCTGTACCAACGGTGAACTTGTTTTAAATGAAAAACTCAGTTCCGAATTAGAAGGTAAAACCCTACAAATTATGATTATTGAACGTAGCGAACCTAATCAAGATCATCAAGCATCAAAAATACAGCAATTTTTAGCACGAGTTAATAACTACTCTTTCCAACTCCCCGCAGATTATAAATTTAATCGAGACGAAATTTATGAAAGATAAAATTTTTCTCGATACTAACCTCTGGATTTATCTCTATGCTAAAAATCCGCCTGAAAAATCCCAACAAGTTGCAGAAATCATTAAACATAATTATTCATCTTTGCTAGTTAGCACTCAAGTATTAGGTGAATTATTTCATGTTTTAACGAGAAAAAAATTCACATCTACAACAGATGCCACCACTATTATATCAGATATAGTTAATACCTTTCCAATTCTGGCAATTAACACAACAGAGGTTATACAAGCATTAGAAATCAACAATAAATATAGCTACTCTTATTGGGATAGTTTGATTATATCTACAGCTTTATTAAGTGAATGTTTCATCATTTACTCAGAAGATATGCAACATAATCAGTTAATAGAAAATAAATTAAGAATCATAAATCCATTTGTTTGAGATTTTTATATGACATTGGTATACATAATTACGGTAGGCAATAAAGATAAAGAAATTTTACAAAAATTACTGCCAAAAAATCTGACTCAAGATATTCAATTTATAGCGGGTGAAAGCTCTTATGGTGCGCGTTCTTTAGCTAGTTCATTGCTTGCGACTCGAAACACACCTGTTGCTCTTGTCTTAGATGCAGATACAGATAACGAATCTCAAATATGGGAAAGACATGATTTAATTAACTATGCACTAAATCAAGCATCACCAGGGATTCCCTATCAAATCTTTTTTGCAGTTCCCGAAATAGAAATTGTATTTTTACAAGATAAATCATTAATTGAAAAAATAGCACAACGCAAATTTAATGATTTAGAATGGCAATTAGCCAAAATCAACCCTAAAGATTTTTTAGAGATAGTATTTGGAAAAGGTGAACAAATAAATGCAAAAATATTTGACAACATCACAAATACAGAAATAAAAATATTACAACAACATCCATTAATAGAATCAATAATTGCTTTTGTCGCATCTCTGATTCCATCTTCTGCAGTAATTAATTAATCACCCGTTTTGAACAAAAAATATTCTGGAAAACCCAGATTTATGTGTTGGGTTTCACTTCGTTTCACCCAACCTACAGTGGAGTATTTTTTATCTGGAAAAAGAGGAAGTGATGCTTTGACTTGTACTAGAGGACGTGAAGCAGCATTTTGATGAAATTTGCAATTCGTGACCTTCGACTTCGCTCAATCCCGCCTCGGAATCAATTCCGAGTCTCATAGTGCAAGTCCTCTCAAGAGGACTCAACAATAAATTTATTCCAGTCCACTGAAGTGGACTTTGGCTATTAGCCTGGAACTTTAGTTCTCGGCGGGAATGGCTTCAATATAAAAATCATCGCAAAAGCTGTTTCGGCGACAGTAATGATTGCCTTTACGAATCTACACCAAAAAAGCGATCGCGGGAGTTTTCCGAAATTTGTGACTTTCACTCCTAAAATGCGATCGCATTACATCCAAATCTTACTCATTTAATATAATCCCTTCACCCACTGCCATTCTTGTGTTAACCCCTCCCGCAGCGACACTTGTGGCTGATACCCTAAAATTTTCTGTGCTTGGGATATATCCGCCGCCGTGTGGCGTGCATCTCCCATTGCTTTTTCAATGTAGTTTTTCTTAATCGGCTGACCGACAATTTCCGCCATTGTATCTAACACTTCAGTTAACACAACTCGGCTACCACCACCAATATTAAAAATTTTCCCCACAGCTTCTGCTGCACTCGCCGCCGCCAAATTTGCCGCCACAACATCACTCACAAACGTAAAGTCCCGTGTTTGCTGTCCATCCCCATAAAT
Organism: Nostoc sp. FACHB-190; assembly: GCF_014696905.1. Taxonomy (NCBI): domain Bacteria; kingdom Bacillati; phylum Cyanobacteriota; class Cyanophyceae; order Nostocales; family Nostocaceae; genus Nostoc; species Nostoc sp. FACHB-190. The sequence goes on along the minus strand of NZ_JACJQW010000037.1, from coordinate 10,533 downwards.
CGGAATGGCTTCATCTTGCAAAATAGCCTTGAAAAACTTATGAAATGCCATATCTGGGCGCTGTCTCGGCCCATAAACTGTAAAATAGCGCAATGCCACAATCGGCACATTAAAATTCTTCTGATATAGTCCACATAACCTTTCTGCGGCTAACTTGGTAATCCCATAAGGCGAAACTGGATGGGGACAGATACTTTCGTGGGTGGGTAAAGTTTCCGCATCACCGTAAACACTGGATGTAGAAGCAAAAACTAATCTTTTCAGATGTTTTGCATCCTTAGCTGCTTCTAATAAAACTTGTGTCGAATTGATATTCCGTTCAGTATAAGCACGGAAACCGTCACCCCAACTCGCCCTAACTCCGGCTTGGGCTGCTTGATGATAAATAATTTCTACATCTTGGAGTAAATTTTGCCAATCTAAAAACTGAATATTTCCTTCAATTAATTTAAAGTTAGACCAGCAGTTTAAAAGAGCAATGTTCTTACGTTTTAATATCGGATCGTAGTAATCATTAAACTCATCAATCCCAATTACTTCTTCTCCTTGTTTTAGCAGTACTTCTGCAACATGAGAACCAATAAAACCTGCTGCTCCCGTCACAATAATTTTAGCCATGTTCCCTCTTTAACCGTTTTTTGATATTTCCCTGATTGCGATATTCACAGGTTAATACTTATCTTGTATAAACGTCATCATTTAGCAGTAATGTTTAAATTAATCATGGAAATATCGCAGAATTACTTAGGTATATTTATTGAGATTTCCTGATAATAATTTAATTTTCAACCTAGTGGCTAGTATCACTACACAGCCAAAGAGTTACTTTTGCCTTGTTGTAATAGTGCGATCGCATCTGGCATATTTTTCTGTAGGGTGTGTGACGCAATGAGACAATTTGAACGTAGTCATCAGATTTATAACGTCACACACCAAGCACCAATTGTGACACTTATGTAAGTCCTGTAATAAGTGCGATCGCATCTGGTGTAGGTTAGGTGAAAGTAGAACCCAAAGCATTCACAGTCCCCAACCTCACACAGAAGGGAGTACTTTGTAAAGATTAGTAACAGCACAATTTTGTTGCGTAAAATCCACCGCCAAAGGAAGATACCAAAATAGATATTCCCTATTGGAGTGCTTGGAGTGCTAGATGAGCAATGATTTCTCTCTCACAGACGATGCTATTAACCAAGAATTACAACAGCTAGTTTATGAAGTCAGGCGCTATCCAGCCAATAGTAAAAATCCCCAAGACAGAGCAAAACGACGTATAGCTTTAAATAAGCTGATCAATGCTATTCGCTGTTCTGGAAAACTGAGCAAGCAAGGTCAGTGGATGGAATCACCCAACTATGAAGATTATTACCATGAAGCATTACAAATTACATTTGTCGAAATTTGTCAAAAAATTGAACAATATAACCCTGAATATCCCGTGATGGTATGGGTAAATATTATTCTTGCTCGACGAATTTCTGATGTCGCTAAAAAAGACCAAAAAAGAGGGATTACTCAGCTTCCCAAACATCAAAAAGTTGCCCCCGTCCTGGCTTTAGATGAACTCAACAAAGATGTGCCTATAGAAAATGAGATATATTCTGAGCAACAACAATTAAAAGAAGTTATTGAAAATGATCCTGAGAATATTTTAAAAGACGACTATATTCATGGCTATCCCCAAGCAAATTTAAAAGCAATTCTACTTTTAGTGTTAGAAGGAAAGCGATGGAAAGATATTTCTGAGGAATTGGGTGTATCAATATCGACAGCTTCTAGTTTTTACCAGCGACGGATGCGTAAAACTATTACTTACTTAAAGAAATATATATAGAAGCTGAATAAACTGATCATGCAAATTGGAGAAATTTATTTATGAATAGTATCACTGATCAACTAACTTTTAGCGTCACCCTATCTACTAAAGCTCATACTATCGCTCAAGAATATAGCCAAGGTATTGCTAACCCTGAGAAGCGACAACATATTTATCTAAATACTTTAGCTGTGTATGCTGTAGAGTATTATCTTGAGTGTATGGGATTTGAGACTGATTGGCAGGGAAGTGATAGTTGCGATCGCCTGACAATTCAACTGATGAATGTAGCAGATTTAGAAGTAAAAACTCTCGGTAAATTAGAATGTCGACCAGTTTTACCAAACACAGAAATTTGTGAAATTCCGCCAGAAGTTTGGCAGGATAGAATTGGTTATGTTGCTGTACAATTCAATACTGAATTAACAGAGGCTACAATTTTAGGTTTTACATCCCAAGCCCAAGCCGAAATTTCTCTGAATCAGTTGCAATCTTTAGAAGATTTTCTTCTTTATTTGAGTGAATTAGAAATAGCCAAATATCCCCAGCACAAAGAATCATCAAATTTAGTAAAAATTGGTCAATGGCTAGATGGGTTTGTCGATGCAAGCTGGCAAACTATTGAGCATCTATTAAACCCGCAACAATTGGGATTATCTTTTAAGAATGCTGTAACCATAACACGGGGACAGAAAATTGATTTAGGAATGCAGCTAGATCAGATTTCTGTAGCATTGGTAGTCAAACTTGCTGCGGCTTCTGAAGGGGAAGTTGATATTTTAACACAAGTCTATCCCGTAGGAAATTATGTTTTACCTCAAGGAGTAAAATTAAATATTCATGATGAATCAGGAGAAAACATTTTAGAAGTAATATCGAGAAAAGAAGATAATTGGATTCAATTAGAGTTTAGTGCCGAACTAGGAGAAAAGTTTCAAATTATCGTAACTTATGGAGATTCACAGCAAACCAGATTATTTGAAGTTTAATCATAACTCCTCTCCGCGCCTCTGCGTGAAATTTATTAACTCTCTTGTCACAACAAAATAATATGAAAAAAAACATTATCTTAGTTACTTCATTACTTTTACTATCCTTCCCCAGTTTTGCTATTAAAACCTCCTCTTATGCTGTTGCTAAAGCAGATAACTCTACTTGTGAAATCAAAGCAGAAAACGGAGAAACAGGAGAATATTCAGAACAACAACTAAAAACCCTAGCAAGTCAGATTACAGTCAGAGTAATAGGAGATAACAACGGCGGTTCAGGAACATTACTAGGTAAACAGGGAAATACCTACCTAGTGCTGACAAACTCTCACGTAATTCGTGGAGTTAAAAACATTAACTTGCAAACATCTGATGGTAAAACACATACAGCACAAATAGTTCCCAACACCAACTTTGAAAAATTTGACTTAGCCTTATTACAATTCCAAACAAAACAAAACTACTGTCTCCAAGAAATAGCCAATTTCCTCCCCAATACCGATACACCAGTCATAGCGGCGGGATATTCTGCTGCAAAAAGCGAGATAGTATTCCGTACAGGTACAGTGCAGAAAATCTGGGATAGACCACTCAAAGAAGGCTATCAAATCGGTTACACCAGCGACATCGAACAAGGAATGAGTGGTGGTGTCATTCTCAATGCTGTCGGACAAATCATCGGAGTAAATGGTAAAAGTGCCTACCCAATCTTAAATACAGGTTATGTCTATCCTGACGGTTCACGTCCTAGCGATGCACAAATTCAGCAAATGCGTCAACTCAGTTGGGGAATCCCTATTTCTACCTTCTTAGCCCAAGTCAACAATCAAATATTAACAGCTTATTCCTTACCCTTACCAAAATCACAACCGGATGTACCCACAACCCAATTAACCGGATGGTTAGGAGAATTAGAACAAAAAGCCAAACAAATCAGCGTCAGAATTGATAGCAATAGTAACGCTAATGGTTCAGGAATCATTATTGCTAAAGATGGAGATACATACACAGTATTAACAGCCGCCCACGTTGTCTGTGAACGAGAAGATGCAACCCAGCCATGTGGTAACTTTAGCTATCAAATTCTTGCACCAGATGGCAAACAATATCCTGTAGATAAACGCACAATTAAAACAGAATCGGGTGTAGATTTAGCCGTAGTTAAATTCACAGCACCTAATCAGAATTATCAAGTTGCAACCCTGGCTAATTATAGTCTTAACACTAATGACTATGTATTTACGCCTGGCTATCCCCGACTCGGAAATAATTCTCCTTGGCGGCTGACAATGGGGCAGATTTTAGAAAGAGAACAAGGATTAATATCTGTCAAACAATCAGATTTTCAAACTAACATCTCTGGTAGATTACAAAGTGCCAGTTTCTTAACTGGAGGTTATGAGTTAGTTTACACCAGCATCACCTATGGCGGGATGAGTGGTGGGGCTGTATTAGATTCCCAAGGAAGAGTAATTGGAATTCATGGACGTGCGGAAGGAGAAGAAGCCTTTGATGAACAAACCGGAGATAGGGGTAGTAGTGGAGGAAAAGTTCAACTAGGCTATAGTTTAGGCATTCCCACCAGTACATTTTTAGGGTTAGCAAGCAGATTTGGTGTGCAAGCACAAAAGGTAGAAACTCATACTGCACCGCCACTACAAGAAACACAAATCAAGTCTATTCAAGCAGCGATATTATCAACAGATATTTCTAAAGGCAATGCCACAGCTAGTCAATGGATAGAAAGAGGAAATCAACTCTGGCGGTTAAATCGTTATGAAGAAGCAGCCAAAGCATTTGATGAAGCCATCAAGCTAAAACCTGCATTTGTTTATTTAGCTTATTATGGTAAGGGTTTGGTATTAGGAGCGAATCGAAAATATCCAGAATCTATAGCTGCATTAGAGTCAGCCACTAAACTCAAACCTGACTATGTAGCTGCTTGGGAAAGACTAAGTATAATCTATCGTCAATCCAAACAGCCAGACAAGGCATTAGTAGCAATAGAAAAAGCAATTCAACTCCAGCCAAAAAACCCAAACCTTTATCATGAAAAGGCGAATGTGTTAAGTAGTTTAAAACGATATGTAGACGCAGAAGCAGCAATAAATAAAGCAATTGAACTTAATCCCCGCGCTGCATTTTACACCAGTCGAGGTCTTATTTATCATGACCAGAAAAAATGGGAATTAGCTCTGGCTGACTACAATCAAGCTATTAGAATTAATCCTGATAATGCTCTTGCCTACAACAATCGGGGTAATCTTTACTATGAGCATAAAAAATGGGATTTAGCTCTGGCTGATTATAACCAAGCTCTGAAGATTAATTCTAATTCTGCTTATGCTTACAACAATCGGGGTATTATTTACCATCAGCAGAAGAAATGGGAATTAGCTCTGGCTGATTATAACCAAGCTATTAAAATTAATCTTCCTGATTTTGCTGATGCTTACAACAATCGAGGTGGTCTTTACAAAGAGCAAAAAAAATGGGATTTAGCTCTGGCTGACTTTGATAAAGCTATTAAGCTTAATCCTGATTTTGCTGAAGCTTATTACAATCGTGGTAATATTTACTACAAGCAGAAGAAATGGGAATTAGCTCTGGCTGATTATAGCCAAGCTATTAAGGTTAATCCTAATTTTGCTGGTGCTTATAACAATCGGGGTAATCTTTACAAAGAGCAAAAAAAATGGGATTTAGCTCTGGCTGATTATAACCAAGCTATTAAGATTAATCCTAATTCTGCTTATGCTTACAACAATCGGGGTATTATTTATAAAGAGCAAAAAAAATGGGATTTAGCTCTGGCTGATTATAACCAAGCTATTAAGATTAATCCCGATTTGGCTGATACTTACAATAATCGAGGTAGTCTGTACAAGGAGCAGGAAAAATGGGATTTAGCTCTGGCTGACTTTGATAAAGCTATTACGATCAATCCTGATTCGGCTAATCATTACTATAATCGTGGTCTTTTTTACAAAGCACAGAAGAAATGGGAATTAGCTCTAGCGGATTTCACCGAAGCTATTAATAAAAATCCTAATGATGCTGAGGTTTATAACCATCGAGGTACTCTTTACTACAAGCAGGAGAAATGGGATTTAGCTCTGGCTGATTTGAATCAAGCGATTAAGATTAATCCTCAGTATGCTAATGCTTACAACAATCGGGGCTTTATTTATTTTTATCAGAAGAAATGGGATTTAGCTCTGCCTGATTTTAACCAAGCTATTAAGATTAATCCTAATTTTGCTGATGCTTACGCAATGAGAGGATTTGTTTACATTAGTCTCGGAGATAAACAAAAAGCTATTCAAAGTTTACAGCAAGCAGCCCAACTTTTGCAGGCTCAAGGAGATAATGCTTTCTATGAAACTGTTATGAGCTACTTACAACAGTTACAGCAATAAGGCGATCGCATTTTGCAGGCTCAAGGAGATAATGCTTTTTATGAAACTGTTATGAGCTACTTACAACAGTTACAGCAATAAGGCGATCGCACCTTACCCCATATTAGACCCAAGGGCGTAGCCAGTCGCAGACATCACCCATCATAAATATAAAGTTTTGTAACAAGTTTACATTTCTGCGTAAAAACCACAGACTGATGACGAAACCCAAGTAGAAGCAACCAAATCATTCGACTATAGACACAGCCAACTTTAGCTCTCAGGGTTTCCCATCTCCAGCAGTGGATTCTGTTCCTAACATCGACTCAGTAATCAAAAACCAAACCCCCCAGCCCTCTCTGACAGGTGTAGGTTTTGTACGTTCTGCCCCAAAAACCTTGATTTAGGGTGTAGGGGTGTAAGGGTGTGAGGGCGATGGAACTCTGATTAAATCGTGATTTTTAGAGTCGCTACTCATCACTCTGTTAAAAACCTACGCTTGTGAGGGTAGGGGGAGAGGTTCTTTCAAGATTACTGAATTGGTGTTCTAGCCAAATTTTGACAAACTGCACTCAATCTTTCGCATTTACACGGATGCAAAAGTATTAAAATTTGATAAAGAAACATTCTTTGCTCATATTTCCATTGTGGGATTTTTATTCCTGTAACAATACATATATCAGGCGATGATGAACAACGGATTCTTTAAATTGCTAACTTTTGTGCTGTCTACCATAGTGGCTTTTATAGGCGTAGTCGGCGTTAGACAGCTATTACCTAGTGACGCACAAAATAAAACACAACAGGAAAAACCATCCAAGACTACGTTAGCGCAAACATCACAAGAGTTAGAAGCGAACCAAGTTTGCGAACAAGCCAGCAAAGCTGTTGTGACAGTAAAAGACGGTAAAGGACACGGTAGCGGCTTTTTAGTGAGTCAAGACGGATTAATTATTACCAATGCTCACGTTGTCGAAGGTAGTCCCAGCGTCGTCACAGTAGTTTTTCAAGATGGTCAGCAAGCTCCCGCAGATGTGATTGGTTTTGCTCATGGAGGCGTAGATTTAGCCGCATTAAGAATCCAAAACCGCAAAAATCTACCGCATCTGAATTTAGCTCGTCCAGGTTCAGCCAAAGTTGGTTATCGTGTCTTTGCCATTGGTAGTCCTTTAGACCCAGAGAATCGAGATACTTGCACTCAAGGCCATATTAGCCGGATTCGAGAAGAGGGCATCGTTCAACATACAGCCAGCACTAATCAAGGTAACTCTGGGGGGCCTTTATTGAATAGTCAGGGAGATGTGATTGGTGTGAATACCTGGGGAGCTACAGCACCAGTTTATGATAAAGAAGGTAATGTAATTGCTCGCACACCCAGTGGTACAGGGATTAATTTAGCTCTTCCTGTCAGCAACGTCCAATCTTTTATAGCAGACATACAGAATCGACGAGTTGCTAGTCAATCTACCTTAGAACGTAGACAAGAACCGACAATAGCCAATATTACACTCAATGGTCAAGTAATTGATGGCAGTTTAACAACAGGCGATCGCACTCTTAAAGACGGTAGATTTGTTAATCTCTATCAATTTCAAGGTCGAGCTAACCAACAAATAGTTATTGACATGAAAAGTCAGAAGATTAATTCATATCTCACTTTATATCAAGTAAATGGATCTTCTGAAGATAGCGAAGTTATCAAAATAGCCGAAAACGATGATCGAGGGCCTAATGATTTGAATGCTCAGATTGCCACCACTTTACCAGCAGATGGATTTTATTTCATAGTTGCCAGTTCTAACGAACGAGGAGAAATGGGTAACTACAGTTTGCGTGCCGCATCATACCCTTAATTGAGCATTCGGGAAAAACTTTTTCTGTTGTTTCCTCTATTTCTTACCTTTCTACTGACTTAGAAATTGCAAAGAGCAGAAGTATGAAAAAACAAGAATTATTCATCGGGTTAGGGCTAACAGTAGTCACATCATTAAGTAGTTTAGTGATGAGCATATCTCCTAGTTTCAGCCAATCAAATTCTGCTACATCTCAACCTGATAAAGTTACCTTCTTTTGTCAGCCAATGTTTGATGCAGCCAGTGGTGAGAGAATAACTGCCACAGTAGCTTGGGTTCCTGAAAGGAAAGGTAATGTACATTTCATTGCTTGGCAATCCGGGTTTAATAGAAGTGGCTGGACACCAGAACAACGCTGTCAAGAAGTTACAAAAAACTTTCAGAAACTTTATGATCAAGGTCGTTTAAATTACTTATCTCACGGAAAGCGCAACGGCAATTCTGTTATCTGTGCCTTTGCTAGTTCAAGAGAAACTTGTAATGCTACTAATCAGCTATTTACTGTTAAAAACGTCAGTGATCCGAGGCAAGTAATACAAAAAATGATGAACATTTCAGAAGGTAAAAATAACGATGCGATTTTCCAAAGTTCAGGTGATAAATTATATATTTCCGTGACCAAAATTTTGAATAATTCTCCTCTCTTGAAAAATCAATAGTTTCCTATCGGGTGGGTTACGGCTTTGCTCAACTCACCCGAATTAATATTTCATTACCCTCCAATAATTAGCTAGTAGGCTTATGCAAGGAAAACCAACACCAATATCTATTTTGAGTTACTGAGATTAATTTTGGGTTTCGCTGTTGCTCAACCCAAGCTAAATTTCTACTAGGGACTTGGTATTGGTAAAAATTTTTCTGTCATCTCCTCTATCTCTTTTTTTGCCATTTACTTATCAATTTCAAGGAGCATAACTATGCAAAAACAAGCATTATTCATCGGTGTCGCCCTAACCCTTGTTACATCTTTAACCAGTTTTGTTGTGAGCCAATCTCCTAGTTTCAGCCAATCCAATTCTGCTAAATCTCAAACAGGTAAAGTGACATTTTTTTGTCAGCCGATGTTTGATGCAGCCAGTGGGCAGAGAATACCTGCCACAGTAGCTTGGGTTCCTGAACGAAAAGGTCATGTACGTTTCATTGGATGGAAATCAGAATACTTTAATAGAAGTGGCTGGACACCAGAAAAACGCTGTCAAGAAGTTACAAAAAAATTCCAAGAATTTTATGCTCAAGGTCGTTTAAATTACCTATCCTATGGAAAGCGCAACGGCAGTCATGTTATTTGTGCCTTTGCTAATTCAGGAGAAACTTGTAACGGCACAAATCAGCTATTTACTGTTAGATCCGGTAGTGATCCAAGGCAAGTAATACAAAGACTAATGGACATTGCAGAAGGTAAAAGTGCCGAGCCAATTTTCCAAAATTCAGGTGATCAATTATATATTTCCGTGACCGAAGTTTTGAATAATTCTCCTCTGTTGAAAAATCAATAGTTGACTATTGGGTGGGTTATAGTTTTGCCCAGCCCACCCAAATTAATATTTCACACTTGAAAATAATCAGAATTTATTGTTCATTAATATGAATAAAAAATCAGCAATTATTACTTCATTAATTGTCTTAGCATCTTCTAATCTTAGTGCTATAAGCCTATATCCATTAATAACAAAAGCAGCAATAGAAACGGCATCATGTCAAATCAAAGCAGAAAACGGAGAAACAGGAGAATATTCAGAACAACAACTAAAAACCCTAGCAAATCAGATTACAGTCAGAGTAATAGGAGATAACAACGGCGGTTCAGGAACATTACTAGGTAAACAAGGAAATACCTACCTAGTGCTGACAAACTCTCACGTAATTCGCGGAGTTAAAAACATTAACTTGCAAACATCTGACGGAAAAACACATACAGCACAAATAGTCCCCAACACCAACTTTGAAAAATTTGACTTAGCCTTATTACAATTCCAAACAAAACAAAACTATTGTCTCCAAGAAATAGCAAATTTCCTCCCCTATCCCGATACACAAGTCATAGCGGCGGGATATTCTGCTGCAAAAGACGAAATAGTATTCCGCACAGGTACAGTGCAGAAAATCTGGGATAGACCACTCAAAGAAGGCTATCAAATCGGTTACACCAGCGACATCGAACAGGGAATGAGTGGTGGTGTCATTCTCAATTCTGTCGGACAAATCATCGGGGTAAATGGTAAAAGTGCTTACCCAATATTAAATACAGGTTATGTCTATCCTGACGGTTCACGCCCTAGCGATGCACAAATTCAACAAATGCGTCAACTCAGTTGGGGAATCCCGATTTCTACCTTCTTAGCCCAAGTCAACAATCAAATATTAACAGCTTATTCCTTACCCTTACCAAAATCACAACCGGATGTACCCACAACCCAATTAACCGGATGGTTAGGGGAATTAGAACAAAAAGCCAAACAAATCAGCGTCAGAATTGA